>CAZOBR010000123.1:0-7180 GCA_964578035.1 uncultured Gammaproteobacteria bacterium | reverse complement strand
GATCGCCCCCTAGAAGATTTTATATTCACAACACAAACTGGTTATTGCGAGCACTACGCCAGTGCTTTTTCTACGATCATGCGCTGGCTTGGAATTCCTGCGCGAGTCGTGGTTGGTTTTCAAGGTGGCGACTTAAACCAATCAGGAAATTATTTGGAAGTGCGTTACTCAGACGCTCATGCTTGGAGCGAAGTATTTGTTAACGGCCAATGGCAACGCGTGGATGCCACCGCAGCCGTTAGCCCAGAGCGAATCGAGTTTGGTATGGATGCTCTACAAAGCTTATGGGATGGTAATAGTTTTGGCAGCAATGCCAGTGGTCGAGCACTGGCGAGTTACCTTAACCCTACTGGCGTAAACCGGACCTTACGCTGGTTAAATGACAACTGGAAGAATGTTGGTTATCAATGGAATAAGTGGATTGTTAATTACGATGTTGATACCCAACGTGAACTATTATCACGACTTGGCTTAGAGCACCGCAACACATTATCTACCTTAGCTGGGATACTGATTTTTGGTTCATTCGCCCTACTCTTATTATATTTTTGGCAGTTGCTGCCCAAAGCAAGAAAATTAGATGAAGCGCAAAAACTGTATCTAAAATTTACGGATCGTTTCAAGCGCTATGGCGTAGAAAAAGACTTATCGGATACACCGAATGACTTCGCCAATAAACTGATTGCACGCTTCCCTGAATCTAGCACTAATATCCGCAATGTAACTAATACATACCAAGCATTGCGGTATGGACAGAATAAATCATCAGAGGATGCTTTAAGCGCATTTAAGCAAAGCCTGAAACAGTTTACACTAGAAACACAGGCCACCTCTCAAGTGGCAACGCAAAAGACAACAATTGAAACTACGTAACTACGTCTACCAATGAAAAAAATTTCAGATAACTTTTATTTAGCTGCCCAAATCAGCCCAAATGATTTACCTGCCTATCAAGAAGCAGGTATAAAAACGATTATCAATAATCGCCCAGACAACGAAGAGCCTGGTCAAATCAGTGCCGCGGATATGGCCGCAGCGGCTAAAGAATACGGTATCGACTATCACTACTTACCAATGGTAAACGGACAACCGTTGCCACCAACTTTGGTCGATGACTTTAAAACCGTACTCGACAACAGCAATACACCCGTATTAGCACATTGTCGAAGCGGCATGCGCTCATCATTTCTTTGGGCCTTAGGGCAAATTCCGACGGGTTCAATCAGTGTTGACGAAGCAATTGACGCTGTCCAAGCGGTTGGTATTCCGCTAGGAAACGCCAGAGCAGCTTTGGAGAGTGTAAAGGATTAATCCACCTACAATTTACCTACAATTTACCATTAGGGAAAACCCACATTTAAATAGCCAAAATTCTTCTTTAGACAAAAGGGTTGTCGGCGAGGCGCAATATAGAACAATCATACCTTAACTATAAAAAAGCATATTACAGTGCAAAATAGACCCAACACCGCCTCTCGTAGAGAAGATATTCTAAGCAAACCCATTGGCGGCTTACTCATTCGCTTAACGATGCCTATGATGTTGGCTTTAGTAGCCATTATGGGGCTGGGGCTGGTCGATAGTTATTTTATTTCTTTTCTTGGTACTACTGAGCTTGCTGCAATTGGCTTTATTGTGCCAATCACTTCAGTTGTTACAAGCTTTGGATTGGGTTTGGGTATGGCGGTGTCATCGCTAAATTCAAAATTAATTGGCGCCAATAAAGCGGATTCTGCAGCTCGTTTAATTACCGACGGTTTTTACTTAACCGCGGTTTTGGCCGCTATTACGATGACAGTATTAATTTGGTTGTCAGAAGACATCTTCAGATTAATCGGTGCTGATTCAAACACCATGCCCGCTATTTTTGGCTATATGAACATATGGGTAATTGCTGTGCCGATGGTTATGTTAACAATGGTTTGCAGCAGCACTTTCCGTTCGATTGGCGATACCAAAACATCGGCGAATATTGCGATTTTGATGACATCAGCGAATGTAATACTAGACCCGCTGTTAATTTTTGGGCTCGGCCCTTTTCCTGAATTAGGTATACAGGGCGCTGCGTGGGCAACGGTAATTGCCGTGGCACTCTCAACCGTTTATGGCCTTTACCAACTAGGCATTAAGGAAAAGTTGCTGCTTATCAACTTGCCTAAATGGGACGTATTCAAGAAAAACTACGCGCAATTAATAGAGATTGGCATCCCCGCAGTTTTAGCTAACTCGATTGTACCAATAACCGCTGCAGTGCTAACCACATTGGTCGCCAAGTTTGGCACCGATGCAGTAGCGGGCTATGGTGTCGGCACGCGTATAGAAGCTGTGAGTTTAATTGTTATTTACGCACTGTCGTCTACTCTGCCAATGTTTATTGGTCAAAATCTGGGCGCAAGCAAGCTTGATCGCATTGCCGAGGCAATACGAATTTCATTTCGTTTTACCCAACTGTTTCAATTAGGCATTTTTGTTTTGCTCGCACTGTTCAGCAAGGTAATAGCTGCACAATTTTCAGACGAAGCATCTGTACAAAACACCATTGTGTTATATATGTGGCTGGTTCCAGCGAGCTATGGATTGAGCGGTGTTGTTGTGCTGATTAATGTATCAATGAATGTGCTTGGTAAACCACGGTTAGCGCTGTATATAAACCTAATTAAAATAGCGTTATTTTATTTTCCGTTTAGCTATTTGGGGGCGCAACTGTATGGCTTAAAAGGCTTATTTATTGGTATTGCTCTGGGTAATATTGCCACGTTCTTTGTTGCCCGACACATGTTAAATCATGTGTTGCTTGAGCTTGATATAAAACGCTAAAGCGCTCTTACCCCTCACCGTCTAATCTGTTTGTTTATTGTTAGCTTTGATGCTCAAGAAACATCGCGTCACCATAACTAAAAAAGCGATATTCTTTTTCGATCGCATGTTGATAAGCGGCCATGATTTTATCGTAGCCAGCAAACGCCGACACCAGCATCAATAGAGTCGACTCTGGTAAGTGAAAATTTGTTTGTAAGGCGTCAATCACTTTAAATTCAAAGCCAGGGTAAATAAAAATACTGGTGTCGCCCGTGTAAGGCGCAATCAAATCATCGTCGCACGCTTGTGCGGCCGTTTCGAGTGAACGTACAACGGTTGTACCAACCGCTACCACTCGTTTGCCATTGGCTTTGCTTGCTTTTATTGCATCACAGACTTCTGCATTGACTTCAATGTATTCAGAGTGCATTTGATGGTCTGCAATACTATCAACACGCACAGGCTGGTAGGTGCCTGCGCCAACATGTAATGTGATAGTGTGAATATTAACGCCTTTATTTTCTAAGGCAGATAATAGTTCTTGGTTGTAATGCAAACCAGCTGTTGGTGCGGCTACCGCGCCAAGCTGGCTACCGAATACAGTTTGGTAACGTTCAGCATCGGCCTGCGTGTCTTGACGATCAATATAAGGCGGCAATGGCATGTGGCCTACTTTCTCAAACCACGCAAACAAATTATCGACTTGCTCAGCTCGTAATTCAAAAAAACTGTCTTGCCTACCCGTAACGATTAAACGAGCTTGATCATCGCCATCAATCAATAAAGTTTGGTTTATCTTGGGTGATTTACTGGCTTTAATTTGGGCTAAAAATTCATGTTCACCCGTGACACGTTCTAACAAAACCTCAATTCGCCCACCTGTGTCCTTTTGACCATAAAGTCGTGCTGGAATAACTTTGGTGTTATTCAAAACGAGCAAATCACCCTCGTTCAACAGATCCAGCATATCGCTTATGGCACCGTCACCAAATGCAGCATCACCGCGGTTTTTACCATCAGCACTTACTTTCAGCAAACGGCTATCGGTACGGTCTTTGGGGGGTGTTTGCGCGATTAAATGCGCAGGTAATTGGTAATTAAAATCAGCGACTTTCATCGCGCAGATAGTAACATTAAATGCCCTACCTGCCGTCGACCAATAAACAAAAAAGGTATCCCTATTAGACAAAGCATGGTTAGTGTAATCGATAAGGATTGATCAATTTCTAACAACCAACACATGCTTAGCAATATGCTTAAGCGTAACCACTCTAATACGCCCGCATAGTGCTTGTGCTCCATTAACGCGCCCAATGAAAAGCTACTAAGGAACACAAAAGTAATAACACCAAGGCTGTCGCCGAAACTCATCGATTCAAAGCCAGTTGCGAATGACAAGGTAACAAAGGCAGTTGCCGCGTATTGTAGTGCACAATAAACTTTCAGGCTCAGTGGTATCTCTGTGTGATACTTTTTAAAATCTGCTAAATCCGTTTTATCTAATGGGTAGGCATCGACCACATCGGGTGGTCGCCAACCTGTGCGTCGAAACCAAATAGTTAAACGGTACCACCAAGATTCAGTATGCACCGCGTCTTGCACTAGCTGTTTATATATTTGCAGGTTAGCCCAGATAGGGTTCCATGTAGACAGTGCACCCCGAATGCCAAAAATTGGCGGGTCTTCATCTAACTCTTCTTGAAAACTGCCAAATAATCGATCCCATAGAATGAATACACCACCGTAATTTCGGTCTATGTAAACATCGTTTTGCGCGTGATGCGCTCGATGGTTTGATGGTGTGACAAACACACGATCAAGCCAACCAAGTTTGCGCACATGCTGCGTGTGCACCCAAAATTGATAGACTAAATTTAACGCACCGACAGTAATGATCATCAATGGGTCAAAACCTAAAATAGCCAGCGGCAAGTAAAAGATAAAACTCAAAAAGCCCGTGCCAGTTTGCCTAAGTGCTGTAGTTAAATTGTATTCCTCACTTGAGTGATGCACCACGTGCGACGCCCAGAGAATATTCATCTCATGCCCCATGCGGTGGTTCCAATAATAGCTTAAATCATAAAGTATGAACGCAGCTACCCAGACCAAAGGTGTATCGGGCAAGGTCCAAAGACTGAATTCTTTGAACACAATGATATACAGCGTGAATGGCAATAGCTTTTGCGCAACGCTCACTAATTGATTCAGAGTGCCAGTCGACAAACTGGCCAATGCGTCATTCAAACGGTAATAGTTTGTACCACGCACGCGCTCCGCAATCAGCTCTAAGGCGATTAAGATAAAAAACCCAGGCACTGCATATAAAATTATATTCATAGCTGTGATGGCTTATGGCTATGCCAGCTTACTTAAACCGATATTAATAAAAGGTTTTATCTTTTTTAGCTAATGACACTAAATTAGGCGCAGGTGTGAAACGATCGCCGTGCTGTTCTTTAAGGGCGTTTAGTTTTGCCACAACATTGTCGAGCCCGATCGTTTCCATATAACGAAACGGCCCACCTAAAAATGGTGGGAACCCTAAACCAAAAATAGCGCCGATGTCACCATCACGAGCACTGCGTAAAATGCCCTCGTCTAAACAATAAGCGGCTTCGTTCAACATGGTTAATATTACACGTTCAGCAATCACCTCACGCGGATAATGCTTGCTGCCCGGGTTATCAATTTGCATTAATTTGTAAATACTTTGATCGACTTCTTTCCCTTTGGATTTGCCAGCATAATCATAAAAACCACGGCCATTCTTACGACCTTTACGATCATCATCAATCACCTTATCAACACCATCAATCAGCGGAATTCGGTCACCGAAGGCGTCGTTCAAGGTTTGTACAATATGCGCGCCAACATCAATGCCGACTTCATCCATCAATTTAATTGGCCCAACTGGCATACCAAACTTTTCTAGCGCGGCATCAACATCCTCAATCGAAACACCTTCAAGCACTAGTCGTATTGCCTCCATATTGTATGGCACAAGCACGCGTGTGGTATAAAAACCTGGGCCGTCGTTGACTACAATCACGGTTTTGCCTTGGCGCTTACCTAGCTCAACCGCGGTGGCAGTTGCCCAATCCGCCGTTTTGCTGCCACTGACTACTTCAAGCAATGGCATTTTCTCTACTGGCGAGAAATAATGCATGCCAACAACTCGCTCAGGGTGTTTTGCTTTGGCTGCAATATCGTCAATCGGAATAGCCGAGGTATTGGTTGCAAATATAGTTTCTTTGGCCGCATTTAAACCTTCAATATCGGCCACCATCTTTTGCTTTAAATCTAAGCTCTCGAAAACCGCTTCAATAACGACATCACTATTACTAAAACCAGCGTAATCCAAACTGCCCGTTAAACGCGCCATAACCTGTTGACGCTGGTGCGGTTTAATACGCTTACGGGCAAGTTTTTTATCAACAATTTTACCAACGTATTCAACACCTTTGGCCAAGCCCTCTGCTGAAATATCTTTAAGCCGAGTCGCGACGTTAGCGCGGTCAATATTCACATACGCAATACCAGCGCCCATTAGGCCAGCACCAAGCACACCAATATTGTCAATGCTGCGCGCTTGCTCATCAGAGTCAACACCACTGTCTTTCTTAAGATCGGTAGTTGCAAAGAAGATATTCACTAATTGCTTTGATTCAGGCGTAACAAGTAACTCACCAAAAGCCTGTGCTTCGTTATGCAAGGCTTGCTCAAGGCTGTTTGAGGCATTGTCTGAAATCACATCTAAAATCTTAAGTGGTGCTGGGTAATGTCCTTTGGTTGCTTTAAGTGCAGTTTTTCGCGCTTGCGAAATAATAAACGCACGTGCTGGCGCACTGGCCATCAACTTTTGTTTAACGCTTTTCTCGCGTGTTGGTTTGCCTTTTTTACAATACTGTTTAGCCACATCCATTAAAATTTCAGGTTCCACAGCGGCATCCACTAAGCCAACTTTTTTAGCACGCACAGCGCTAAGCTGCTTGCCAGTTAAGATCATGTCTAAGGCGTCGGGTAAGTCAATTAAACGCGGAAGCCGTGTCGTGCCGCCGCCACCTGGCAATAAACCAAGCTGCACTTCTGGCACACCGATGCGGGTTGCTTTTGCGGTGGTTGCAATGCGGTAATCAAACACCAAGGCTATCTCTAAACCGCCCCCTAAGCAAATACCGTCAATCGCGCACACTGTGGTCATGTTTAGGTCTGCAATTCTCTGAAACATCGCATGCAGTAGCTTAGATGCATCTCGCGCCTGTTCTACTGAATCGATTGTTTGAAAAATTGAGATATCAGCGCCTGCTAAAAAACAACCTTCTTTGGTTGAGCGAAAAATCATTGCAGACAAACTGTTGTCAGCACTAATGTCATCCAGAAT
>CAZOBR010000122.1:0-7217 GCA_964578035.1 uncultured Gammaproteobacteria bacterium | reverse complement strand
GCCTTGGCGGTCAAGACTACATTGAACTCAATGTTCGCGTTATCGTAACTACCAGCGGCAACCCTCAACAAGCGGTTAACGACGGGCATTTTTTACAAGACTTATATTACCGACTCAATGTAATTCCGATTCAAGTGCCATCATTACGCCAACGCAGCAAAGATTTACCAGAGCTCATTGATATATTCTCAGAAGACATTGCAGCAAAAAACCAATTGAATCCGCCAGAATTCACAAAACAAGCGCTCAAACAACTCAGCAGTTATAAATGGCCTGGCAATGTGCGCCAACTACAAAACGTTTTACAACGCTTGCTGGTTCTAAATAACGGACGTGAAATTGATCTTCAAAATGTCGATGCAGCACTTGGCGGTGATCTGAACATGCAACAACAAGCAAATGGGCACAGTGAGTTTTTCGAAGGCGAAATGCGCGAAGCAAAGGAAGCCTTTGAAAAAGCGTATCTCAATCATCATCTCGTATTGGTCGAAGGTAATGTCAGCGCACTGGCAAAAAAAATTGGCCTTGAACGCACTCATTTATACCGCAAACTCAAGAGTCTCGATATCAACGCACGCGACATCAAATGAAGATTTTAATTTTAGGCGCGAGTCAGGTTGGCGTATCGATTGCCGAGGTTCTGGTCGGTGAAGAAAACGATGTAACAATAGTTGATATTAATCAGCGCGCCTTACAACAACTACAAAACCGTCTCGACATTCGAACCGTGGCGGGTAATGCAGCACACCCTTCAGTACTACGCTCAGCTGGCGCAGAAGACGCATCTTTAGTGCTCGCGGTTACCAATAACGACGAAGTTAATATGGTGGCATGCCAAATTGCTGAAACGTTTTTTTCCACGCCCACAAAAATTGCCCGTATTCGAACCAAAGAATACTTACAGAACAACACAATTTTTGAAAAACAAGGTGGTTTTCATATAGACGTGGTGATAGCACCAGAAATGATTGTAAAAGATCACATCACACGTTTGATCGAATTTCCCGGTGCATTACAGGTATTAGATTTTGCCGATGGCCGAGTACAACTTGTCGGCGCCAAAGCATTAAGCGGTGGTGCATTAATCGATTGCCCGTTAAGCGAACTCAAACAGCACATGCCAGGTGTAGAAGCACGCGTAGCGGCGATTTATCGTAATCGAGAAGTGATCACACCAAAATCCGACACGATCATTAACAAAGGCGATGAAGTATTCTTTGTTGCAGCACGTGAACACATTCGTGATGTAATGACAGAGATGCGTGGCGTCAGCGATAAAACCAAGCGTATCTTTATTGCTGGTGGCGGCAATATTGGCTTAAATTTGGCCAAAGAATTAGAAGACAAAGGCTATAGCGTCAAGCTGGTTGAATACAACCCAGACCGCGCTGATGCAATTGCCGATGAAGTCAACAGCACGGTTGTGCTTAATGGTGATGCTGCAGACGCTGGCCTACTGTTGCAAGAGAACATTGAATCAACCGATGTGTTTTGCGCCGTCACCGAGAAAGATGAAATTAATATATTGTCTGCTAACTTGGCCAAACAACTCGGCGCGAAAAGAGTCATGGCGCTGGTCAATCGCCCGGCCTATGTCGAACATTTGGAGCATCGCGATATAAATGTGATTATCTCGCCACGTGTTGCGACCATTGGTAGTGTCTTGGCGCACATACGCCGTGGTGACGTGGTTGCAGTGCATTCATTGCGCCGAGGTAGAGCTGAAGCGATTGAAGCGATTGCCCACGGCGATGAAAATTCATCAAAAGTTGTTGGTCGAGGTGTTCGTGAAATTCCATTCCCAGAAGGCACTGGTGTTGGCGCCATTGTGCGCAATGAGCAAGTGATCATCCCTGACAAAGAAACCATTATTGAATCAGAAGATCACGTAATCATCTTCATGGATAACAAATCCAGCATCACAGATGTTGAAGCCTTATTTCAGGTTAGCGTTACATTTATTTAGCCTGTGTTGATCCGCTACTAGTCAAAACCATTAGCAAGCGCAATTAATCATGCACATTCAAACAGTTCTAAAAATATTAGGTTTGTTGCTCATTATTTTTAGTGCCACGCACTTAACGCCGTTACTCGTTTCATTTATTTATAACGACGGCAATAGTTTTCCATTTATGTTGTCGTTCTCGGTCACCTTGGTTACTGGCCTGTGTTTATGGGCGCCTGTGCGTAAAGGCAAGCGCGACTTGCGCTATCGCGACGGTTTTCTAGTCGTGGTGTTATTTTGGACGGTGCTAGCAACATTCGGCGCCTTGCCATTTCATTTTTTAGAATCGCACTCGTTATCCATCACCGATGCGTTCTTTGAATCGATGTCTGGCTTAACCACCACTGGTGGCACGATCTTTACCAATCTAGATTCGCTACCAGAATCAACCTTATATTATCGCCAGCAACTACAATGGCTGGGCGGCATGGGGATTGTGGTATTAGCCATAGCAATCATGCCAATGCTCGGCATTGGTGGCATGCAGCTCTATCGTGCTGAAACACCTGGCCCGATGAAAGACAGCAAACTCGCACCCAGAATTACCGAAAGCGCAAAAGCACTTTGGTACATTTACCTCGGTTTAACATTATTGTGTATGTTGGCCTATTGGACAGCGGGCATGTCACTGTTTGATGCAATCTGCCATGCCTTTTCGACGGTGGCTATTGGCGGTTTCTCAACGCATGACTTAAGTCTGGGCTATTTTGACAGCGCTGCGATTGAAACGATCGCGATCATTTTTATGCTGCTGGCGGCGGCTAATTTTTCTCTGCACTTTTTAAGTTGGCGCAACCGATCACTCAAACCCTATATAAAAGATAGCGAATATCGGTTCTTCTTGTTCATTGTTGTGTCTGTGGCGCTATTCTTGATCCTCGCGTTAATGGCACAAAATATCTACGACACTAAAACAGAAGCTGTCCGACAAGGTCTGTTTCACTTAGTCTCTATTGTCACCACAACCGGCTATACCTCCAGCGGCTTTGCTTGGTGGCCTGGTGCGCTGCCGATTTTACTCATTCTATTCAGTTTCATGGGTGGCTGTGCTGGTTCTACGGCTGGCGGCATCAAAGTAATGCGGATACAGTTGATGTACAAACAAGGTCGCAAAGAGATTGTACGTTTAGTTCACCCCAATTCAGTTCTGTCGATCAAACTCGGTGGGCAAGTAATAAACGAAAAAGTCATTAATACTGTGACTGCGTTTTTTTCGATGTACATATTCTGCTTTGCAATCACAGGCTTTGCCTTATCGGCAGTTGGTCTGGATTGGGTCACGGCTTTTTCTGCCGCCGCCGCCTGCTTAAATAATCTGGGGCCTGGCTTAGGCGAAGTGGCTAACAACTACGCCAGCATCAATGATTCAGCCAAATGGATATTGTCATTTGCAATGCTACTGGGACGGCTTGAGTTGTTTACGTTATTAGTCTTGTTTACGACTACTTTTTGGCGGGATTAGTTTGGCACATTAGATTTATTGCAATCGCTTGATCTAAGAATGCCCTGTCATCAGACAAAAAAATACCCCGACCAAATCGAGGTATTTTTTTACAAAAGCTACTGAGGTTGCGCTTTCACACAGCCTCGTTAGCGGCCTTTTATTAATACTATTTAGAGAAGAATCTTTGTTTACTTGTAAACAGATCCTTTTCTGAAATGCTTAGTCAGCATGTAGTATACAACCGCGCGATACTTGTTGCGGTTTGAACGACCATAAGTATCAATCACAGCTTGAATACCCTCGTCCAATTTTGGTGAATCTTTAAGACCTAGCTTTTTAATTAAAAAGTTTTTCTTCACTCGGTCTAACTCTTTTTTGTCTCCTGCGGAAACAGTACATGCGTCTGCATTGTAAATAGATGGGCCACAACCGATAGTCACTGCCGTTAGCAATTTCATATCAGGTTTCATCCCACATTTTTTTTCTAAATCGCCTGCGTATTTGGCAATTAAATCATCACGTTTGCTCATCAATTATCTCCTAAGATGGTATCTACGCTTGGTTTACCCCAAGCTGCACTGACATTACCGCAATGCCGACGAAAAATAAATCACTATTTAGAAAAATTATGTAAACAATTATTCATAAGTAGCAAGCAAGTTCAACACAATCGGGTCTTAGTACTAGAGCAACCCTAAGACAAACTATACACATCAACTTTGATACTTTTTTAACATGAATAAGAAAATGAATAGAAGAAGCGCTATGATTGTATCTGCGTTTGGCATCATTGGCGCCACTTCGCTTTTTACTGTTAACCGAAAAACATACACGGCGCTGGCTGCTGACTCAAACGAGAACACCATGAGCAAAGATATCAACCTTGATCCAAACCCGAGCACGATTACGCCTTTCACCTTGAGTAAAGAAGAGTGGAAGCAACGCTTGGACGCACAAGCCTATTACGTGTTACGTGAAGAAGGCACAGAACGGCCGTTTACCAGCCCATTAAACGATGAAAAACGCGAAGGCGTTTTCGCCTGTGCTGGCTGCGATCTAGAACTATTCAAGTCCGAGACAAAATACGACAGCGGCACGGGTTGGCCCAGCTTCTGGGATTTTATTGAAGGCAGGCTCGAAACAAAAACGGACTACAAATTAATCTTACCACGCACTGAATACCATTGTGCCCGTTGTGGCGGTCATCACGGTCATGTGTTTAACGATGGCCCAGCACCAACCAATCTACGTTACTGCAACAACGGCGTTGCATTAAAATTCATCCCTGCTTAAATAGAATTTAAAGAGACGTTTAATTCAAAAGACTTAGGTTTAACTCAAAAGACTTAGGTTAACTTATTCGAAATCAAATAATCCTTTAAATTGCTTATATGGTCTGCTGCATCTAACAAATCAGGCCATTCATCCACATCGTTAAGCGCTGCAAGTTGCGTTAACTCAAGGTTAATTTGTGTTGCATTATATAATGTGGTCTCTAAAACAGTATCACTACCCCACGCTGGCCCAGCAAAAAGCTCCGCCGCTTCCTGTGCTAAGCCAATCAAGTAATAGCCGCCATCTATGCTTGGCGCGATTACCGACTCACTTCCTCGCAAAGCATCATAGGCTGCGATTAAGGTAGTACCAGCAATATGTGGCGCATCACAGCCCATAATGGCCGCAGGGTAATGTGCACGCATAAAGGTGTGCTGCATTTTTTCACCTAAATCACCCCCGCATTGCTGTACTAAATTAATTGAATAACGTGACAGCATGCGTTGAATAAAAGGGTGTTGATCATCCAACCATACACTTAAGAAGACTTCGCCTGGCCAACTTTGCGTTGCGCGCTTTATTGATTCTTCTAATAAAATTTCTGCTATATCGGCCGCTTGCTCAGCCGAACAATGACTTTGTAAACGTGTTTTGACCTTACCCGCAATCGGCGCTTTAGCGAATAGAAAGAGAGGAATGGGTCTCATTAACGCACGTTCCGGTAACCACGAAGTAATTTTGCAGGCGAGACACCAAACAAAAACGCCAAGCGCGTCCACCACATTTTAAAAATAGTATTCCATACACCATTTTGTTCCCACCGGCGCGCACTCGTCGTCACTTTTAAACGCGAACAATAGCCACTGACAAATCGACGACACTTTTTACTAATCGCAACATCTTCCATCAATTCAATGACTTCGAAGCCGCCTACTCGATCAAATAAGCGTCGACTGAAAAACATAGCTTGATCACCGGTCGCAACACCTGAAATTCGTGATCGCAAGTTGATAAAATACGCCACCATATTAATGCCTCTGAGTTGTGAATCAAACGTCACATCAAAGCGACCCCAACACTGGACATCAGGCAACCGAACCACTCGCCGAACTTCACTTAATGCGCCTTTTGGTAATTGAGTGTCGGCATGAAGAAACAACAAAACATCACCAGTAGCAATTTCTGCGCCAGCGTTCATTTGCACAGCACGACCACGAGGGCTTTGCATACTATGAATATGCGCCAACCCTGGACTCTTAAGCTGCTGTTGTAGGCTCTGCCAACTACCATCATTACTGCCACCATCAACAATGATGATTTGTTGCGCATCTAATAGCGCTAATTCACTTAGCAGTGAAGGCAAGCGAGCAGACTCATTCAGCAAAGGCACAATAACGCTGATGCGAATTGTCTGCTTTTCTGAATGAGTCATGTGCGTGATATTACGAGTGGGTCTAAACCATAGAGTTTTATTTAAAAAGTTAACCGCGCTTAGCACCAATGCGTAAACGTAGCGCGTTTAACTTAATAAAACCTTCAGCATCGGCTTGGTTATAGGCACCATCGTCTTCTTCAAAGGTGGCAATACGCTCATCGAATAAAGAATCGGACTCCGATTTACGACCAGCAATCGTGACATTACCTTTATACAGTTTAACGCGCACTGTGCCATTAACGTGCTTCTGCGACTCGTCGATCATCGTCTGCAACATCTCACGTTCAGGGCTCCACCAATAACCGTTATAAATCAGCTCAGCATAGCGTGGCATTAATTCGTCTTTAAGATGCGCGACTTCACGATCTAAAGTTAAAGATTCCATCGCACGATGAGCGCGCAACATAATAGTGCCCGCTGGCGTTTCATAGCAGCCACGCGACTTCATGCCGACATAACGGTTTTCAACAATATCATCACGGCCAATGCCGTGTGCACCGCCAACTTTATTGAGCCATTCCATTGCTGCGGCAGGTGACATTTCATTGCCATTAATTGCCGTAATGTCGCCATTGCGATAATCAATTTCAACATACTCTGCTTGATCGGGTGCTTGCTCTGGAGACACTGACCAACGCCACATAGACTCTTCGGCCTCTGCCCACGGGTCTTCTAAAATGCCACCTTCATAAGAAATGTGCAGCAAGTTGGCATCCATTGAATAAAGTGACTTACCATCGGCTTTTTTCTCAACCACAATGCCGTGCTTATCAGCGTAGGCAAGTAGTTTGTCACGCGAACTTAAATCCCACTCACGCCAAGGCGCAATAATTTGAATATCAGGTCGCAATGCGTAAGCCCCTAACTCAAAACGAACCTGATCATTACCTTTACCAGTTGCACCATGTGAAATTGCGTCCGCGCCTGTTTCGTTAGCGATTTCAATTAAGCGTTTTGCAATCAGCGGGCGAGCGATCGATGTACCTAGACGATACTCACCTTCATAAATAGCGTTAGCGCGCATCATTGGGTAAACATAGTCACGTGCAAACTCTTCA
>CAZOBR010000121.1:0-7236 GCA_964578035.1 uncultured Gammaproteobacteria bacterium | reverse complement strand
AGCAAGCTGGCACGGACGCCGCATAAGACGCGGCGCCCGTTTTAAAGGCGTTAGGAAAAATGAGAGCTTTACTTTGAATCGAGCAGTAATAATAACCGGTGGAAGCCGCGGTATCGGAGCTGAAACTGCAAAGTTGTTTGCAGCGAACGGCTTTGCTGTTTGTATCAACTATATTTCAAACGATAGTGCGGCAAAGGAAGTTCAATCTGACATTTTGAATAGTGGTGGTAAATGCATTTCCGTGAAAGCAGATGTCTCGGTAGAGCAAGACGCCGCTCGACTTTTCAATATCGCAGAGGAACAGTTCGGTTACATTTCTGCGCTAGTGAATAATGCTGGCATTCTGAGAAAACAATCCCGTCTTGAAAATATTTCTGGTGAGCGTTTTAGTAAAGTTTTACTCACTAATGTTATGAGTTGTTTTCTGTGTTCTAAAGAAGCCGTCAAGCGAATGTCCACCAAAAACAAGGGCGATGGTGGCACTATTGTCAATGTTTCATCTAGAGCATCGAAAAGTGGTTCCCCCAATGAGTATGTGGACTATGCTAGCTCGAAGGGCGCGATTGACACTTTCACGAGAGGTTTGGCTTTAGAGGTAGCCTCCGAAGGTATTCGCGTTAATGCAGTTCGTCCAGGTTTAATTCATACAGAAATGCATTCTTCAGGCGGTGAGCCTAATCGTATAGAGAGGCTAAAATCTAAAGTGCCGTTGCTAAGAGGAGGCTATCCGAGTGAGGTAGCCGAAGCAATATTTTGGTTGTCATGTAATAAATCCTCGTTTGTTACGGGCAGCTTCATCGATCCAGCTGGAGGCTTGTAATGCCTAATAAGGCTTTCGATTCGCACGCAAGCGTGCTGGGACGCCCAAAGCGTTGCTTAGGTCGCTCTTTCAAACGGCGTTATGTGAAAAAATGAAGTGATATTTAGGGATTTGAAGGACTAGGAAATTAGCATGATTCTAGAAAAATAAAAAAAGATTATCAGGTGATGCACTCTTTGTTATGGGGGCAGTTTCAGCCGCGCTTATACTTTTTATATCGAACAATGAGAAAACGCAGCTTATAAATTGCGACTGACGCCACAAAGGTAATGCTTTGTTGATTAGTGTAATATGTGCCTAATAGGACTAATTAGAAATAGTCATTAGGTACTTTGAAATGATCGAAGGTTATAGAATTACTCACGACTTAGCTGAAATGGATGTCGATGCAATACATGCGTTTATATCTCAATCGTATTGGAGTAAAGGAATTCCTAAAGCAATATTAGAAAAAGCCATTAACAATTCTTTGTGTTTTGGTGTGTTTGATAGCGAGCAAAATCAGATCGGTTTTGCACGAACGATTACAGACTTGGCAACTTATGCCTATCTGGCAGATGTCTATATTTTGGATGGTCACCGAGGTAAGGGCTTGAGTAAATGGTTGATGGAAGAAATTTTGTCGCACCCTGATTTGCAAGACTTAAGGAGAATTAGTCTGGCAACTTTGGATGCCCATGGGCTTTACGAAAAGTATGGTTTTACTGCGCTTTCGAAACCTGAGGTATTTATGGAAAAATGGAATCCGAATATTTATAAATGAAAACCTCTCTGATCTTTAGACTATCTCTGCGTCTACAGCCTCTACTATGTGGATAAAAAAAACAAGAGATGTTTATGTTTTAGATTTATCAATGCCCATAGAGGTACGAAAGATAGAAATTTAGGTGACTGAGTTTGAAAATTCAAAATAATAAATTTGAACTTTTATTTGGCGTCTCGGTGTCGAGAAATCGTTTAAACGTTAAATTGCAAAAAAAGCTCCGTTCTAAGAACGGAGCTTCATATTTCTAAACGTTAAGAACGTTTTACTTAAAAACTAAACTAATTAGTCATCTAAATCGTCATCGCCTTCTAATTGATCAGCAGCAACAGAACGAATTTTAGACCACTTTTTGTCCGCTAGTTGAATCGCTTTAGATTGTTTAGCCGTCCATAATTTCGAAACGTTAGCGCTGTTGTTTACATATAGCTTGTCATCAACGATCGCGTATACTGTTGGATCAATAGGGAATTTTGCTCCAATTGCAGCACCGTAGGCACAAAAACCACCGTATTGTGGCGCATATTTAGACGGGTTGGCTTTGAATAAGTCTCGGTTTTCTTCTGAGCTAAAGTGGTAGATTGCATCATCGTGTACAGCTGAAATACCGGCGTAACCTTTTACTGCTGCATTCTGTGTGAAATAAGCAACCGCGTCATGGCCTGACAATATTACGCCGTTTGCGTCTTGTTGTGTTTCTTCTGCAGCAAAGCTGAATGTGCTAAACAAAAGTGCTGAAATAGTGATTAAGCTAGCTAGTAAGTTTGATTTTTTCATATCGTTTCTCGGGGTTAAATTAGAGAGTTAAATAGTAAAGTTAATGAGTCAATAAAATTCATAAGAAGCTATCTGCTTCGAACGAGATGAATAATAAATTGATGTGTGTAAAGACTCTATGTTTGATTAACCACAAACTATGTCAGATCGTATTAAATCGGTCAAACTGGGTCGTTTTTACTGGATTCTCCAAAATAGCTTAGCCATTTCCTTATTTGCTAAATCGGCTCAAATGATTGTGGGCTTATCACAGAAAAATCTGCTTGGAGTGGAATAGGGTGGATGCTTGTACACCCACACTGTAAGCTAGTCGTTGTATATAACTTTAGTGACAAGTCGCACTGATGTGCTAAAAGGACTCGTTTTTGCTAAAGTAAGAATTTGTTACTTTCTGTTAAAAGGCAGACATTTGTGTTTGAAATCTTTGATTTTAAACAAAATATATAACATTATGGTTTGTGAAGTTAGCAATAGGGTTGTTGGTTTATAGAGAGTTGGAGGTTGCCAATTCGCTCTACACAATTATTTAATTAATCATTGTGTGATCAAGGTAGGTGAAATGAGTAGATTTATACTAATTTGCATGTGTGTCCTTTGTTTAGGAATGAGTTTGTCGACAACTGCACAAGCTCAAGAGACACGACTGCCAATCAGTGTTGCTAACCCAAGTGCTGCACCATTAACAAATCACACAGTCCGTGTAGACTTGAACGCGACAAATGCACCAGGCTTTGATTTCACAAACAATGGTGACGATATCCAAGTTTTTGACGCCGCCTTTAATCAGATTGACTTCTTTGTCGAAGATGTTGACTCAGTAGCACAAACAGCCATTGTTTGGATTGAAGTTCCGTCAATACCAGCTGGACCATCTTCGGTTGACGTGTTTTTGGATTACAATAATCTAATTGCAGATGTACCATCCCCATTGAGCGATGCGGCAGAAACGTTTGCTACAGAAGGTTTTCGTTATCATACAGAACTTCATACTGACCCAGTGCCAGGTCCTGAAAGTTCTGCGGAAGGACAAGCCACCTTTGACTTTGACACGATTGCTGCACCCGGTTCAGGCTATGGCTGTACAGCGCTTGATAATATTAGAGTTGGTAACAGCGATGTGTTCGGTTCAAACGGAGATATTGGTTTTTCTGTTGATACCATTCTAATTGTGCCAACCGCTGGAACTTATGAGTTTCGTATTGGCACGGATTACGGCAATGGTGGCGAATTAGTGGTTGATGGCACCACACTTGAAGAAAGTTGGACAGAGGATATTTGGTATGGGTTTGATTTAGATAGCGCAGACACTTTTGTTGGCTCTATCTTTTTAGAAGCCGGCGCCACCAGATTAAGTACGCTTGGGTTTGAGCGATGTTGCGATGGCACATGGGATGCGGATGTTCGATTAAATGGTGGCACACGTTTTCCATTTGATACGGTAAACCCATTATTAGAATTGCGTGCGCCCAGTTGTCCTATTACCAATGTTACATTAGGCAGCACAACGACTGTGCCTGTCACCTTAAGTAAATTTGATAGCAGCAAATTAGGGCCGTTTCTGAGGTTTAACTGGCAGACCGCAGACGAGACGTTCAGCGCGGGTTTCAACCTATGGACGCTCGACACCTCAACGGTTGAAGAGGGCGAGCTGATTGCATTAAATCGCCACCTGATTCGTAGTAAACGATTTGATTCAGTGCAAACGCAGTCTTATAAATATGCGGTGAATACCAATAACGTTGATGTAGATATCAACAATGTTGTTATCTCCAGTATGGATATTAATGGCAAACAAGAATTCTTTGGTCCTTTTGAAATTGGTGAAGAGTACGGCGCTGACTATCAGTCACAACCTATTGATTGGCAGGCAGCCTTAAATCATTTTGAAACTGCCATGCGCGCGCGAGATTTTGTTAAAACAAATAACCGTTGGCGTAAGGCTCGCAATGTAAATGCAGCCAGCCAGTCGCCAGAACAGGAGGTTGTACAAGTCGGTGTTGATGCCGATGGAATTGTTAGCCTAAGTTACGAAGAGTTACTTGCGCAAGGCGTGGATTGGTCTGGCGTGAATAGAAACCACATTGCCGTGAGTCATTTAGGGCAGGGTATACCGCGTGTGATTCGTACATCAGCTAAAACAAGAGCGGCTCGCCGACTATTTGGCCCTGGAAGCGCCATTGATTTTGTTGGTTTAGCACCGACAGGCGAACCACGGATCTATAATACTGAGCGCTTTTATCAAATATCCATCGACCAAAGTAAAGTCTTAACATCTAGGCTGAATCGCCGTGCTGCGTCCGACCCACAAGCGTGGTACTACCAAGAACAACGGCAAGCAGAGCAGAATGAATACGTTGTTTCCAGCCCTGCGAGCACGCCGTGGATGATGAACGTAATGTTTCGGGTCAATAATGCACCGTCAACTAGCTATAGCTTTACGGTTTCTGAGGAACTACAGCCTGATGTGCCAAGCCGCTTAAATGTCGAGTTGGCTGGTTTGTCTGGGTTGCGAACCTATGACGTTGATGGTGATGGTGAATTCGACCCGGATCATCGCGCGCGTATTTTTGTTAATGATGTTGCAGCACCGTTTGCGGATGTGAGTTTTGATGGGCAAGTGACTGAATCTGTGGCTCTCGATCTGCCGGCGGGTGTTATCCAGCAAGGCGAAAACACTGTGCGTATTGAGTTGGCTGACACCGGGCACTTTTTTGACGCAACAGGCATTGAGTCTATTGCTTTGAATTACCCCGTTAAACTGAGCGCTGCGCCACCAGCTGGCATTGATTTTTATCTTGATCAGAGTGAATCTGATGGCCTGCGATTTGAAACATCACGGCGCTCTGATGTGGTGGCATATGCCTACCGTAATGACTTTAATTTAATCCGTTTGCTGCCACGTCGCGTCAGAGGGCAATCAGGCTCGAACGGACTTAGAGTCTTTAGCGTACCGTTTAGCGCGCATCAAAAAAGCCATTACTTTTTAGCTCACAAGGGTAATTTGCCTAAAGTAGCAAGCATTGAGGTATTTGACCGTAGCAAACAAATTGAGTTGCGTGATACCAATCTATTAATTGTAAGTCACCCAGCGTTTATTAATGAAGAGCTTGAAACCTATGCCCAACAACGACGGGCGCAAAATGTTGATAGCATCATCGTTAGCACAGCTGACATTGCTACGCATTACGGAAATGATATTGCCCTGCATGAAGCGATCAAAAGGTTTTTAATTGATGCTGATAGCGCTGTCGATTACCAAAGCGTTTTATTGGTAGGGGGACACTCTTATGATTACAACCATAATTTGAACGATGAAAGTATTAACTTTATTCCAACCTTTTATCGTCCAATCGGGTTTTCTAGATTCACACCAACCGATGTGCCGTTGGTTGACTTTGATAACGACAATTACCCTGAAAAAGAAATAGGTAGATGGCCAGTTAGAACCGCTGAGAATCTAAGCACGATTATTAGCAAGAGCTTGCAGTGGGCGGATAAAAGTTCAGCGCGTTCAGGCGTTGGCCACAGAGTATTAATGGTCGCAGATGCAGTGACCAATTTACCGTTTGAAGATGATTTAGATCAGCAATTGTCTTTATTGAATATCAGTGATTTAAATGTTGGAAGTATTAAGAAATTATACGTTGATCAGATACGTGCAAGCGATCAAGCACCTAGTTCGGGTTTTAACGAATACGTTCAAACCGAAGTTAGGAATGCGATTAAAGACACCGATTGGTTGTTTTATAATGGCCATGGTTCGCCAGTAAGCTGGTCATCCAGCAATCTTTTAACCAGTGAGTCGATTAGTGACTTAGGTAATGCTGATAATCCAATTCTAATAACATCTATGGCTTGTCACACCACGTATTACGAAAGCCCAAGCCATAACTCGTTAGCGCATCAGTTGTTGTTTAGTGATGGTAATGGCGCGGTGATTATTCATGGGCCATCGGTTGTTGGTCGTTACGATCATCAGCGAATACTTGCCGAAGATATCGTTTCTAATTCAGATCAAGATGCGTCTATCGGCAGTGCTATTTTCGATGCAAAAACAAGCTTGCCACTTAATTATCAACAAGCAAATATAAATTGGACTCTACTCGGAGATCCGACATTGCCTCTGCAGTAACAGGCTTAACACTAAAATCAGTAAAGGATTGATTAGTTAATTTAGTGCTTTGTGCTAAGGTCGGTTGCTTGTAAAACGACTTGCAATCAACTGACTAAACGCAGCGATTTCAATTAATACACAAAGACAATAAGGTGACTGATCTAAGTTCAAAATCAAGTTCTAACCGAGCAAAAAAGCACCCCAGTGTTTTGCATGCAGCCATTACCTTGTTGGGCCTTGCGGTGTGGATTTCTTACGGTATCTTCGCGCTTAAGGCGGATCTTCATGGCATCTTATTAGTTGGCCTAGTTTGGGTAGTAATCAACTCATTAATATTGCGTGTTTCTTACTTAGAGATGCAAGCAGCGATGGTTATCGGGATGAACCGCGCACTACCCGCCATGTTTATCTTTTTAATGATTGGTGTGGTGATCGCAACGTTTATACAAGGCGGCACAGTGGGTACACTGATCTATTACGGTTTAAAGTTCATGCACCCGGCGATTTTTCTACCCGCTGGCTTAATTTTATGCAGCATTATGTCCCTCGCTGTCGGTACCTCTTGGGGTACGGTAGGAACCGGCGGTGTGGTACTCATTGGTATTGGTGGTGCAATGGGGATACCCCTGCCAATCGTTGCAGGCATGATTATTTCTGGCGCGAGTTTTGGCGATAAGATGTCGCCAGTCTCTGATACAACTAATCTAGCGGCCTTATCGTCTGATGTTAATTTGTATGCGCATATTAAAAGTATGTCGACCA
>CAZOBR010000120.1:0-7449 GCA_964578035.1 uncultured Gammaproteobacteria bacterium | reverse complement strand
ACCTTCGTAAATAGCGTTAGCGCGCATCATTGGGTAAACATAGTCACGTGCAAACTCTTCACGTAAATCATCAATATAGATACTCGACACGCCCATTGCCTCAGCTTTGGCACGCGCAGGCTCAACTTCTTCACCCTGGCCTATATCTGCTGTAAAGGTAACAACTTCACAGCTATATTCTTCTTGTAACCACTTGAGAATAATAGAGGTATCGAGTCCGCCAGAGTAAGCAAGCACAACTTTTTTGATTTTTGACATAAGGAATAACCTAACGATGCAATTTTTTTAAGCAATGAAATACGATTGGCCACTGAGTATTGTCAACACAGTCTATATGGCCACGAAAGACGCGTAGTGTCTGGTTTTCATTGGCAAAGGTCAAGTCTTGTTCTGGCATCTAATTAGAAAGTTTTTTTGTGCACTAACTTACAAAAAAGTGTATAAAACCAACATTAAGTTAACTTAAGGAGCCTCTAAATTAAGTCTGGATAATTTCAGGGCGTCAAAAAAGCTCAAATTCGAGGCGCTAAGCGCACGTAATAGCAAGCTTATTTTGGCGCAAATGAAATATTCATGATTTAATCAGAGTCTCCTTAATAAACCAATTAAAAAACAGAGGTAATTAAAATGAGTGAAATTGAATTTCTAGCACGATGGGGACATTTGTTATTCGGTATTACATGGATTGGAATGCTGTACTACTTTAACTTTGTTCAAGGTGGTTATTTTAAAGCAGCTTCACCAGAAGGTTTGTCTGACGCCAAAGCTAAATTAGCGCCGAGCGCTTTATGGTGGTTCCGCTGGGGCGCCATGTTCACATTCCTAACGGGTTTGTATTTACTTGCCTCAATCAGCAACACTCTCGTCGCAAATGATTACATCATTGTTGGCGCCTTAATGGGCACATTAATGTTCTTGAATGTTTGGATTATTATTTGGCCAGCACAGCGTATTGCGCTTGGCATGGTAGAAGGTGATGGCCCAGCGGCTGGCGCCAAAGCATTACTCGCATCGCGTACGAACACCTTGTTCTCTGGTCCAATGGTTTATTTCATGCTTGCGTCTGCGCACCTAAAAGGCTCAGCAACGGGCATTGATACTGGCTTATACGTTGCGGTTGGTATCGTTATCTTGCTTGAAATTAACGCAATTGTTGGCAAGCAAGGCCCGATCACAACGGTTAAAGGCGTTATCGGTTCAAGCTTAGCATTAACTGCAATCTTAGTATGCGCATTACGCATGCTGTAGATAGCTGATAAGTAAATAAAATAGCAACAATTTTGCCTGCTCCAATTTCTACAAATTAATGCCTCAAAGAGGTTTGTCAAACTCGGTTAAAACCGAGTAGACTATCAACTGTGGAATAAACGCTAGTGCAATTGTGTTTTTTGTCGACAAAACACAAGGTCAAAATAGCTATGTGAAAAGCGCCCTCTGGGCGCTTTTTGTTTCTGCAGTTGTTACTGATAAGTTATTTCTAACCCGCTGTCAAAAAGCCGTTGTTAGAAACCCATCGTTTCAAACCTGTAATACAATTAATTTTAAGCCCAATAATTTAACCGCGATTTACCACCATGCTTACTTCGTTAATTAACAAGCTACGTAAAGAACCGACAAAGCAATATTCCGCACCTGCGCTAATGCAAGCGTACTCGCGCCTTCCAATCAGCTTTGTGCGTGGTGAAGGCTACAAATTATGGGATGACGACGGCAACGAATACATTGACGCCCTTGGCGGAATCGCCGTGACCTTTTTAGGCCATTGCCATCCAGCAATTAGCGAAGCAATCTCTTTACAAGCCAATAAACTTTTGCACACCAGCAACTTGTTCCATATTCAAGAACAAGCACGCCTAGGTGAGAATTTTTGCCGTATCGCAGGTATGGACAAAGTCTTTTTTGGCAATTCTGGAGCAGAAGCAAATGAAGCCGCAATTAAAATAGCGCGCTTGCATGGCCGCTCAAAGAATGTTGATAACCCAACGATTATTACTGCGAATGATTCATTTCACGGCCGTACAATGGCCACTATTTCAGCAACTGGCAATGAAGCCATTAAAGCTGGTTTTGCACCGCTGTTGCCGGAGTTTATTCATGTCGATTACAACGACTTAGATGCGATAGAGCAACATGCTAACAACCCAGATGTGGTTGCTGTAATGATTGAACCAATACAAGGCGAAGCCGGCATTGTATTACCTAGTGATGGCTACCTAGCGGGCATACGCGCCATTTGTGACAAACACGGTTGGCTAATGATCGTTGATGAAATTCAAACTGGCATGGGGCGAACTGGCAAATGGTTTGCCTATCAACACGAAGACGTCGCACCAGATATTATCACCAGCGCTAAAGCACTCGGCAACGGCATTCCGATTGGCGCCTGCGCGGCGCGTGGTTTTGCTGCAGAATTAATATCACCAGGTTCGCACGGTACCACTTTTGGCGGTAATCCGTTTGCAAGTCAAATAGCGAATACCGTCATAGACGTCATCGAGAGTAACGATTTGGTTGAGCGCGCAGGTGAGATTGGCGCCTACTTAAAAAAGCAAATACAACAAAAAATTGGCACCACTAATAAAGTAGTTGATATTCGCGGCAAAGGCTTAATGCTGGGTATTGAGCTTGATGAAGCGTATTCAGATCTGGCAATGCATTTCTTAGCCGCTGGCTTAGTGGTTAATGTGACTGGTGGTGGGAAGGTAATTCGCTTATTACCATCAGTAATGATCAATGAAACGCAAGCCAAGCAAATTGCCGAAACCTTATTGTCAGTGATTTCAAATTTACGCAAACACTAAAACACCTGCTTTCATTCGCATCAAGACCAACATCATGAACGTTCAACATTTTCTGACTTTAAACGATCTGCCCTCTGAAACCCTACACGGTTTAATTGATCGCGCGATTGAACTTAAAGCTAAAACCAAAACTGGCAGTATTTTCCAGCCACTGAAGAACAAAACACTGGCGATGATTTTTTCAAAATCATCGACCAGAACACGAGTCTCATTTGAAGTCGGCATGCGCCAATTAGGTGGCGGCGCGATTAACCTAAACCCCAATGATACGCAAATCGGTCGCGGCGAACCCGTAGAAGATACCGCCAGGGTCATTTCCAGCATGGCCGATGGTGTAATGATTCGTACAGACTCACATGCCACGGTGCAAACCTTTGCTGACTATTCCAGCGTGCCGGTTATTAACGGCTTAACTGACGATTTTCACCCGTGCCAATTACTTGCGGACTTACAAACCTTGCAGGAATTGCGCGGTTCTATCGCTGGTGCCACCATTGCTTGGATTGGTGACGGCAATAATGTCTGTCACTCATTCATGAATGCCGCGCGTTTATTTAACTTTACGCTGAATATTGCAACACCAGATGGTTATCAACCTGACGCATCAATCACTGAGCTAAACGCCGACTTTATCAATCTGACAAACGACCCTAAAAATGCCGTCGAAGGTGCCGATGTTGTCGTAACCGATACTTGGGCCAGTATGGGGCAAGAACAAGAGAAAGATTCGCGCATGACCGCGTTTGATGGATACTGTGTTGATTCGTCGCTGATGGCGCTTGCGCATAAAAACGCATTGTTCATGCATTGTTTGCCTGCCTACCGAGGCATGGAAGTCACTAATGATGTGATTGAAGGTCCACAAAGCGTGGTATTTCAAGAAGCAGAGAATCGCCTGCATGCGCAAAAAGCCCTGCTTGAACACTTGCTCGGCTAACCGACATTAGCTTCCACATCTATGCCATCAACGGGTGACAATAAGCCAACTAGCAAGCGCTTTTTAGAAGTCAGTAGTTTCAGTGCTGCCTATGCAGGTGAAGCGGTAGTAAAAGATATTTCGTTCAGCCTGGCTGAAGGCGAGCTAGCGTGCCTACTAGGTCCGAGCGGCTGTGGAAAAACCACTATTTTAAGAGCGATTTGTGGTTTTCAAAACCCTACTCAAGGTGCAATACACCTGAATAGTAAATTACTCGCCAACCCCCAAACATCACTCGAGCCCGAACAACGTAATGTCGGCATGGTGTTTCAAGATCACGCATTGTTTCCACATTTAACCATTGCTGAAAATGTAGGCTTTGGACTTAATTCTGTGGATAAAAGCAGCACATTAAACAACACCCAAAAGCAACAACGCATTGCAGACATGCTTGATTTAGTCAGCATGAGTCACCAGAGCAATAAATACCCACACGAACTGTCGGGCGGCCAGAGCCAACGGGTTGCATTAGCGCGCGCTATTGCACCGCAGCCAACATTGTTGTTGTTGGATGAACCATTTTCCAACCTTGACACCGAGTTACGCGAAAGCTTGGGCTATGAAGTTCGCAGCTTACTTAAAGAGTTAGGGATCACGGCAATTATGGTCACTCATGATCAACACGACGCCTTTGCGCTGGGTGATCACGTGGGTGTTATGTCTGAGGGAAAACTCTTACAGTGGGATACGTCTTTCAATTTATATCACACACCCAATAGCCGCTTTATAGCTAATTTTATTGGTGATGGTGTATTTATTCAGGGTCAGATGCTGGAAGAAAACATCGTTCGTACTGACTTTGGGGACATTCGTGGCAAAACTGTTAGCGGCAACCACATTGGCAAAAATGTGGACATATTAATTCGACCCGACGATGTACGTCACGACCCCAACAAGGCTATTACTGGACAAATAAGCCGCAAAGCATTCAAGGGTGCACAAACGTTATACACTATAAAGACAGACTGCGGGGAGTGTTTAATGGCATTAGTACCGAGTCATGATGACTATGAAATTGGCGACACAATTGGTGTGCAAATTTATGCAGACCATTTAGTGTGTTTCGACCGAGATGCTTAATTGGCTAAACAGCTCGTTGTTGTGAACTCGAAAGCGCTCTGCTAATAACCGCTGAACCTTTGGCTGCTTTACAGCCCCTTTCAACAGAGTTTTCAGACTTAACCACGCCGCAATCATCGCAAGCTTGTAATAACATACGGCGATTAACCGGGTTAACAACCGTTATCCATTGATGACGAGCAGATGTGCTGGCTGTTCTATTCGCTACGGTACTAGCAATTGTATTAGTAAACGTCATGATAAATTTTTCCTCAGTGGCTGGCGGCTCATTGTGAAATGCCCGACCTGTTGATTGAAAATATTTATAAAACTCGACTACATGTCTATTATATAGACCTTGATGTGAACTGCTTTATTACATAATGATGATTTACAAATGTTTTCGATTTACCATTTGCTGTATTTCGCCATACTCACTTTTAATTAGAACAGTTTACGTTAAGACAACAATATGCTTCTAGATACCCCCATTTGCGATTTTGGTTGGCCCGCACCCGACTTCACGTTGCAAGACACAAACAGCAATACGCATAGCCTATCTGAAAGCCTAAACGGCAATGGCTTGTTAATTGCGTTTATTTGTAACCACTGCCCTTATGTCAAAGCCATTGTTGATCGCCTGGCAAACGATATGGCCGAGTTGCAAACGGCTGGCATTACTGTATTGGCTATTATGTCGAACGACTATCAACGTTATCCAGAAGACAGCCCAGAAAACATGCGGTTGTTTGCGCAACAACATAATTTTAGTTTTCCTTATTTAATCGACCAAGATCAACACGTTGCGCGCGCGTACAAGGCCGTTTGCACGCCCGATTTTTTTGGCTTTAATAAAAATGGCGAACTTCAATATCGTGGTCGCTTAGATGATGCAAAAATGACTTCTGCCGAAAGCCGTAACAAAGAGCTGGTTAACGCCATGCTAGCAATTGCAGAAACAGGCCGAGGTCCAACCAAGCAAATTGCCAGCATGGGTTGCTCAATCAAATGGCAAGACTAATAAAGAACAAGAGCAAGATCAATAGACAAAAAAAGCCCTAAATCACAAAGGTTGCGCGGGTTTAGAGCTTTATTTGCCTGTATGTATATAGTGCTTAAATTAAACCGATTCAACCACCATTGCAATGCCTTGACCACCGCCAATACATAATGTGACTAAGCCATATCGACCACCAGTACGCTTAAGCTCATAAATCAATTTCGTCATAATAATTGCGCCGCTAGCCCCAATCGGATGACCTAAGGCAATTGCGCCGCCATTTGGGTTGGTTTTGTCATCTGGCAAGCCTAGCTCTTTTGCTACAGACAAGGCTTGCGCCGCAAAGGCTTCGTTTGACTCAATCACATCCATGTCCGCGATTGTTAAACCAGCGCGCTCTAAGGCAATAGTGCTCGCGCCAACAGGACCAATACCCATAATTTCATTCGGCACACCACAGCGACCATAAGAAACAACGCGCACCATCGGGGTTAGATTTTGTTGTTTAACCTGCTCTTCGCTAGCCAGCACAACCATGCCGGCACCATCATTAATGCCCGAGGCGTTACCCGCAGTGACAGTGCCATCCTGTTTAAACACGGCGCGTAACTTTGCCATGCCATCTAATGATGATTCAGCTCTTGGGTGCTCGTCCGTATCAAATACAACATTGCCTTTACGCGTTTTAATTTCGTATGGTGTGATCTGTTCTTTAAAATAGCCTTGTTCTATGGCATTAACTGCGCGTTGTTGGCTTTGTAAAGCAAATGCGTCTTGTTGCTCACGGCTGATATCGAATTTATCCGATAAGTTTTCAGCTGTTACACCCATATGTCCAACACCAAATGGGTCAGTCAACGCACCAGTAAGCTCATCCTGTATCTTGCCATCACCCATCGGCTGTCCCCAGCGATTGGTAGTCAATAAGTGTGCAGCCGAACTCATGCTCTCCGTACCGCCAGCAACCGCCACACCAACCTCGCCCAACTGCAATTGCTGGGCTGCGAATGTAATTGCTTCAAGGCCAGAACCACACAGACGATTCAAAGTCAGTGATTGTGTATGCACAGGCAAGTCTGACTCTAATGCAATACGCCTTGAAATATACGCATCTTTAATATCAGTACGAATAACATGGCCAACAACATTCGAGCCAATACTTTGCGGGTCAACACCACTACGTTTAACTGCTTCTTTTGTGACATGAATCCCTAAATCAACCGGTCTGATACTTTTTAGGGCGCCACCAAAACTACCAATGGGCGTGCGTGTTGCGCTGACGATGTATACTGTATTAGGCATAAGAGTTCTCTGCTTGTCGGCATGCTCGTCGCAGTGTTAATGCACGAACATTTAATATTGAATGTGGAATAACGTTAAGTAGTCTATTTTACCAAATAATTTAAGTGAAATGTGATTTGATCGATTACGATGTCTAAAAGTCTTTCTGTAAAAATCGTTTTGTGTAGCCTGGTTGTTACGGGCACTTGGGGCGTGCATAAGATTTTATCAAGCGATCAGCGCAACTCTCAGATAAGCAGTCAACCAATTTCAGCAAGGCAGCAGACTGTAACTGAGAAAGGACCATCTGCTCAACGGCAACTTGCAACTAA
>CAZOBR010000119.1:0-7499 GCA_964578035.1 uncultured Gammaproteobacteria bacterium | reverse complement strand
CACAATCGAAATTCGCTGATACGCGAAGCACCGGTCACTTCTCCTTGCTCATAACTTATTCGGTTGTCTCTGACCAATGTGTTGCCAACATAGGTTTTAATGGCTGAAACGCGTTTACTCTGTTGGTAGGTTTTACCTCGACTGACCAGTTTGACGGTATCCGGTCGGTCTTCATATGTCAGAACAACCGATACATTTTCAGTGACACCTGCATTGGTATTACCACCGTATGAGATATGACTGAGTTGTACTTCGCTGCCATCATTGTCGTCACTTACATCCGCGTAATGGTAATGCAACGTGTTTGTGTTAGAGTCAATTAGGTAGTCGATTTTCCATACTGAAACAGCGCCCGTTGCTTGATCAATATCTCGGGCATTATTGGTGACGTTTTGACCGTAGATATACTTTGCCCCGGCACGATTCGTTACCTCAAAATAGGCTGGCCCTTTACCCGCAACTGAGCCAAAGGCTTTAATACGTTGAAATGATTCTATTTGCGTTCGATAGACGCTGCCCGCCGTACCATAAGTGCCACTTTCCAGCACTAAACGAGCACCATCCAGACAATATGCATCATTAATCTCGAACTGCGGTGCTTGAAAATAACCGTCTTGAAACAGGTTTCGACCACAGCGCGTGATTGCCGAAAGGCCTGATAAACCAGCACCAACCCCAAAAGAACCATTGCCGCCATTAGAAGATACACTTAAGGTAAGATTGGGTGCCACGCCTGCGATTCCGCTTGGCACTTCTACTGGCATACTCCAAACCGCTTCACCTGCGTTACCAACGGCAATCGAGCCACCGTCAGAACCAACCAATTCATTTTGCGCAAAAACGCTTTGAGTAGAACAAACAAGAAATGCAGCAAAGCCGATTCGTCTAAACTGCTTTAACGTAAACCCAGATATTTTTCTGCACCCAACATAATAAGCCCTAGTGACCGTATCCATCATTGTCAATTGTATTTCCTCAGTTTTCCATTTCGCTGAATCAATATCGATGTCAGCTCCCGTAAATTTTGTATTTTTCCACAGTCAGTAAAACTGACCTAACCGTTTGATCGTTAAATCTATATTAATTGTGAGAGAAGTCTTTTCATCTCGTTACTATTTATTCGCCCTATTTGCCTTACTCACCAAACTATTCCCTAAAATAAGTAGCCCCATAGTTTAAAAATTAAGTACGGATATTTCTAAGAGATTAAAATTAGCCTAGCGTCCACTCCCTAACTTAACTTTAAATAATTAAGCAACAGGATCGACTTCACCTCATATGCACTAACATTACATTAAATTTATTTTTTGTCAAATGGTAATTAATTCTCAGTGTTTGAATTTAGACACCCCTGGCTTCCTCATATGTAATTTAGTTCTTTAAGTAAGCATCCTTGGCAACGCTAGGGGCTTTAGTTTGTGAACCGCTAAAGGGCTTCAGATTAAGCTCAATTGATCAACTAGGCGGTCTTGTGATTCTTGGCGACGACTATTGTCCGAATAATACCTTCCTTCTGTATTTCGAAATAAACATAGAGTGGTGCCAGAGGCTGTACTTGATTACCTTTGCAATCTCAGCGACACTTCAGACCATAATCAAAAGCCTTGAATCACACACATGAATGACATGAAACGCAACTACATTGATGGCCCATTCGGGCAAATACATATTTACCAATGGGGTGACGACGAAAAAAAACCTGCATTAGTGTGCTTACCTCCTGCACCGTTTAGCTCGAACGCCTATGCAACTATTGCCCCATTGTTAGCAACCAAACGAAAAGTTATCGCGGTTGATTATCCAGGCTACGGGAATTCCGATGCTTGCCCTCATACACCAATGATCAGCGACTACGCGCAGGCGGTAGCAGCAGTTATTGCCGACTTTGTCCATAGTAGTGGGCAGCACCATAATTGTGATCTTGTTGGTTTTCATACCGGCTGTTTAGTTGCTGCAGAAACGTCACTGCAATTCGCGCATCAAGTGCGCAAATTGATATTAGTCGATGTGCCGTTCTTTAGCACTGAAAAACAAGCACAACTGTTACCCGTTATGGCTAAAGCAGTAGAGATTGAACAAGACCTTGAGATGCTCAGAAAACCTTGGGATTTTTGTATTAGTAAAAAGCTTGAGCACATGTCACTAGAGCGCGCGTATGATATTTTTGTTGATCACATTGCCACTGGCAAAAATACCAACGCGGCTTTTAATGCAGCATTTCAATATCCGTGTGAAGAACGTTTTGCGCAAATCACGCACCCAACGGACATTATAGCGTCAAGCGCCGGCGGGCTTTATGACAGCACACTCGCCGCTGCAAAGGCAATTGAGCACTCAGCATTAGTCGAACACACAGAAATAACTGCAGCAGTATTAGAAAAAGGCGCTCCGACAATAGCGAATACGATTCTTGGTAATTATTTGTCTGAGTAAGCGCACTTAAACTCTGTATACTCACCAATAATGCGATTGTTCAGATCGTGATGATTAAGCAATCGCGTAATCACAATATCCTCAACGCCTACAACTAACTCCTACAGCTAATTCCTACAACAAATCCTACAACAACCGGTTAACACTATGACAAAACAACCATTGCGTGACTCCTTTCCACGACTTGCTCGCCATGAAGGTATTTGGGAAGGCTGGTATCGCCACGTTAACCCTGAAGGCAAACTTATTGATGAACACAAGGCAAGACTTGTTTGTCGCTTACCGGCTGACCAGCCTGACTTGTACCACCAAACCAATTACTACACATGGGAAAACGGCGAAACCGAAGTACGTGATTTTAAAGGCAATGCATTTGAAGACAAGCTGATCTTTGATAACGATATTATTAAAGGCTGGGCGGGTGAAGTTGCGCTAGACGACAGCGAACGAACTATTTTTCTGCATTGGGAGCGCGTTGAAGAGCCCGATATGTATCTCTACGAAATGATTCAAATCAGCGATTGTCGTAACTTTCGCAGCCGCGTTTGGCAATGGATTAAAGGCGGCCAAACTATTCGACGCACATTGATCGATGAACAGCGTGTGTCCCTCGATTGGGCTGGTCATTAGCCAATAAACCAGCGCACATAAAAAAGGCCAGCATTGCTGCAATGCTGGCCTTTTTTATCAATTTGCAGTTCTGTGAATTTACATTCACCTTTACATAAATTTAGTAGCACCAAAAAAGCCAACAGTGGCGATGCCAATCCAGTAGAAATAGGCAAGCGTGCGGCCTAATTTAATCGACTTCTCTAATCTATCTTCTACTTGTTGGTTCGGCCCTTCGGCTAGCACTCGGAACAAGGTTGTCCATTCGCGCATAATAAATCGTAAAATCAAACCTATCACTAATAACAGCGCAAACAAACCTAGCTTGATTGAGAACCATTTTTGCATTGCACCCGCGTTAAACGGGCCATGCCCCATAAGTGAGGATATCGCAGCGACTAACATCAATGGAATTAGTATAAAACGAACCTTTTCATCGATTTTGGTTAGCGTGATACCCATATCTGTTTCGCGGCAAAAGAACGCCGCCCAACACAGCACAAGCCACGCGATAGTGAATGCCCAAAGCGCGTAAATATAGACACCGCCATAAGGCTGAACGCCCCAGTAGTAGCCCATGTGTAAACCAATTGGCATCAGCAAAATAATACCGGTTCGAGCAGGAATGTCGATAAGGTAAGCGGTATTCATATGGCGCTTACGCTCTTCCATGCTTAGGTTTCGGTCGATCACATAGCGCGATGTATTAAACACACCCCATTCACCGCCCAGCCAATAGACCATTGCGATAATGTGTAACCATTTCAGTACTGCTAGTGTCGTAATTGTAGTAAACATAATACTAATTCTTTCCTCTAAATTCTTATGGTAACTAACATGCTGAGAGCTGACGTTGTTTGTCGTTATACGCTGCTGTTCTCCAATATTGCAGGTCAAAAAAACTTAATATGACCTATTGTTATATTATTATAACTTGAAAAACTGTTAATAAAAAACCCAAATGCATAAAAACAATCAAGAAACTTATAAAGAACAATAAATAACCGCAGAAAAATGGCAGAAAATTTCAGCCTTTTTGTTTGTAGTTGTTATATCATTATGTCAAAAGTAGTAAAGACAATAATAAACCTCGTAAGGTAAGAATTTAGGGTAACAAAGAATATGAATTCAAGATTAGACAACGTTTTTAGCAAACGCTTAAAAGATGGGCTAAGTACCGAGGCACCAACGCCTTTGTACTTTCAACTATTTAGCATTCTTAAAAATATGATCCTTGATGGCACTATGCCCTATGCAGAACGGATTCCGACCGAAGAGCAACTAGCAATTGCGTTTAATGTTTCACGCATTACAGCGAAACGCGCGATGGACGAATTAGCCAAAGAGGGCTTGGTAGAACGCCGCCGCGGTAAAGGCTCGCATGTTATCTACAAGTACACGCCCAAACCTGTTCAAGCGCCACTTGTCGGCATGTTACAAGAAATTGAAAGCATGGCGTTAAATTCACATGCCACAATTCTTGAGTGCGATATGAGCACCCCGCCACGCGCAATCCGCGACGAGTTAGAGATTAGTGACGGCCAACAGGCACTGCATCTAGTGCGAGTTCGTGAACGCGAAGGCTTGAAGTTTGGATACTATGTGAGCTGGACAACCGGCGTTGAAGTACCAAGTGACGCGAGCTTGTTTGAAACCAAACCGCGATTAAGTTACTTCCGTGAAAATGGCTTATTAGTTACGCATGTAACACAAACCTTAAGTGCTGCAGCTGCTAGTGGAGAAATCGCCGCATCATTGGGTGTGCCACAAGGCAGTCCGCTGCTGACATTGACTCGACGCTCGTACAATAAAGATGGTGATGATGAACATTTGCGCGACCACCTTACCGTGTTCTACAACCCAGAACACTTCCAATACGAAATGGATTTAAAAGTTTAGAGCCAGATAAAAACGGCTGGGCTAACTGACTTTATTTGCTATCCCAACGTTTTTGCAGAGCTTCAATAGCATCTTTTTGACAACGCACAAAGTGGCTACGCTCAGGTACTATTACGTCGCCCTCCTCTAGCATGTTATTTGCCGCATACACTGGCGACCCGCCGTACACAGCTTGAAAAATCTCCAAACGTTGTCGGGCTAAGGTGTTGGTCATGGCCGGTTTTGCACGGTTACGACGAACGGCTTCAATGTCAATTTCTGCATGACCAACCATTGACTCACCCGCACCTGCTTCAGCAATAATTTGGCCTTTATAGTTTACTACTTGCGAATGGCCATCGGTCGAAGCTCTCGGCACTGGCACACCATCAATACAGGCGCTATTGGCTGACACAACATACAACATGTTTTCATAGGCGCGTGCTTGTTTTGCAATGTTCTTTGGTGTTGCTTGCGGGCTACCGACTTCGCTGGATGAGTGACAAATAAGCTCTGCGCCATTTAAAGCCAGCGCTCGGATAATCTCTGGATAAAGAATTTCTTCTGAAGCAACACAGGCTAAACGACCAAGCTCAGTATCTACTACGGGAAACAACGAGTCTTGTCCGTGTACGTCTAAATACTTATCCAACACATCGTGAGGTGTGGGCGAATACATTGAAATCAAGCGTCGGTAACGCAAGACAACCTCACCTTGGTCGTCAATAATAAAACTGGTTTGAAAATACAACTCAGGAAAATTTGGGTCTACTTCGTAAGCATTGCCTGACAAAAATATTTTATTACTTTTGGCCACTTCACCAAGCGCTTGGTACTCAGGACCGTCTATCTGAATGCAGGCTTTTTCGATCCAATCAGGAATACTCTCACCAAGCGGAAAGCTGCTTAGAAAATATTCAGGTAGTACAACAAGCCGAATGGGTGAACCATTAAATGTTTGCGCAAAGCCCATGCTACCTTTAATCAAGGTATCGCAGCGCTTGATGGTATTCATCATGCTTTCGCGCGCCTTTTCAGTGCCACCAACAAAGTTAACAGCATCGCATTTCATCTGCAATGCCAGCGCGAGATAGGGCTGTACTGTCATAATCTTACTCTAGATTTTCTTTTTTAATACCGTCAACTAGCATGACTCTAAATTGGCCTGTACCTTCGCGCAACTTTTTCGCCGCTTGATATTCATCAGAGTACCAAAAGTCGCGAGCTGCTTGCATATTAGGCCAACGATGTAAGACGATTTTGGTTTCACCCCAATCACCTTCTAAAATTTCGTGCTCGCTTGCGACAGCAATATACTCACCACCAAATTTAGTCACCAATGGTGGCACAGCTTGAGTATAGGGTACAAATTTTGCAGTGTCTGTTAGTATAGCTTCGACAACAATATAGGCGGACATATATACCTCACGGATTGAATTAGATTTGATCTATTGACATAATTATATAACAAATAAACGCGTAAATGCGCTTGTAAATAATAAACACCTAATAAATATGAGCCAGCCTAAAATCGGCCCCGTTCTGGGCGCCACCATTGTATCGAAAAACTACCATGCATCGATTAGTGTCTGGGGCGACTATCTTGAACAATCTATTCACAGTCAAGAAACGGTTACTCCAGCCGCAGCCGAATATTGGGGCTTTCCGGATTTAGCCGGTACTGAATTAACATGGCTTGCCAATAAACTTGGTGAACCGTGGTTGAGAATCATTGATGCACCAAATGCCATCGAACATAAACCATTTGCGCATTACGGCTGGTTATCTTTAGAAATAAACGTGCAAAATGTAGACGCATTATTTACCCAGTTAAAAGGCTCACCATTTGAGATCATTGGCGAACCCGCCAACTTGGATGTCAGCGATGATATCAGAGCAATGCAGGTAGTCGGCTTAGATGGTGAGGTACTTTACCTGACCGAAGTGAAAGCCGAGGTGCCACCATTTGAAATCCCTATGGCAAGATGTGCAGTCGATCGACTGTTTATTCCGGTTAGTTTGGTAGAGAATCGTGCAATGGCGCTCGAGGTTTATGAATCGCGAGCCGAACTAAAGAGCTATCAATTTGATACAAAAATAACGGTTATCAATAAAGCACTCGGCCACAACATTGACACGCGACACCCCATTGCAACGATTCAATTAGCGGGTCAACACATGGTTGAGATAGATCAAGTTGATGGACTAAGCCCCCCAATTGTTGATCAAGACTCACCACAAGCGGGTATTTCTTCGGTTAGTTTTGCCATCAACTCACTGGCAAATGAAAAAGCGAGCTACACATTAGCGAACGGGCCATACGCAGGTTGCCAAAGCATCTCAGTACGAGGGCCATCTGGCGAAATGTTAGAGTTTATTAAGCAATCTTAGCCGAACCGGCTGCTCGAACAAAACCCGGCCCAACTCCCATTACGCGCTTAAAGGCTTTCGCAAAAGAGGCTTCGCTTTCATAGCCACACCGCAGTGCCGCATCAAAGGTGCTGATACCGTCGTCAGCCAACCATCGATACGCTTGCGTCATTCGCCATTGTGTAATGTATTCAATCGGTGTTTGCCCG
>CAZOBR010000118.1:0-7742 GCA_964578035.1 uncultured Gammaproteobacteria bacterium | reverse complement strand
TACGATAGTTCCCATTTGGAGCTCCTGTTTTTCGAAAAAATATAAAAATTAAAATTAAATAATTAAATGACGCTAACGGTTAATGATGTTCGTGAGCTTGGCTCAAGTACACAATAGTCAACATCATGAAAATGTACGCTTGAAGTGTAATAACTAGAATGTGGAAAATAGCCCAACCTAGTTGCGCAAAACCGCCCAAGACACCTAAGCCTAGGCCTGCGCTGTACATCATAGCGATCAAGATAAAGATAAGTTCACCAGCATACATGTTGCCAAACAAACGAAGGCCAAGTGAAAGCGGCTTAGCAAGCAAACCAACCAACTCAAGCACTAGATTAAACGGAATTAAATACTTACCAAAAGGTTGCAAGGCAAGTTCTTTAGTAAAACCAATAGGGCCTTTGATTTTTAAACTGTAGTAAATAATCATGATGAATACAGCTAAGGCCATGCCGAGAGCCACGTTTACGTCAGTAGACGGTACGATTTTCATGTATTCAATACCGACAAACTTTGCAAGCTCTGGAATCCAGTCAACCGGTACTAAATCCATCAAGTTCATGAAGAACACCCAGATGAAGATAGTTAACGCCATTGGCGCAATCCATTCATTTTTGGCTTGTTTGGTGAATGTGCTGTCTTTAGAGTCTTGCGCCATGTCAAATAGCGACTCAACAAAACATTGTACTTTTGATGGCTTATCAGCGCTGAAACTTTTAGCTACGCTGCGAAGTATCCAAAACATAATTAGGCCAAGACCTAATGACCAAAGCATCGAATCTACGTGAATCGCCATAAACCCCATGCTGGCTGCTTGTTCTGCGCCATGCGCAAAACCCCAATGACCATCAGGGAATTGTCCGTAAGTTAGGTTGGTCAAGTGATGGTTAATATAACCAGCGCCTGTTAATTCACCATTTGCAGATGCCATTTACGATTCCTGAGAAAAGTATCTCTCAACTTATGCTTAAATAAGTTTTAGTTAAGTTTCAGTAAAGTTTTCAATTTTTTCGTCTTTCGATGAAATAACTTCCTGGCTTGGAAGCAGCAACACCAAAAGGTTAATAACGACTGCCGCAATCAAAAATGCAATGATAAAGGGCAGTAGTGACACTTTTATAACAATGATACAAATCGCCATCATTAATAAAGTGAGCATAATTTTTAGTACGACGCTGACATAAAACCGCATCAAAATCTCTTGCGCTGCGGCGTCTTGCTTCGTGGTAAACAAACGCCCTGCCGAATACAAACTTCCGACTACCGCAATGAGACCTCCGAAGAGGGCGGACAATGCTTCGCGTGCGTCAAAACAGTAATACAAAACAAGACTAAAAAAGACTGTGCCTATTGTTTGCAGTAGCGCTAACTTAAGTAGCTCTTGGGGTCTGCTAGGTTTAGCAATACCGATCAGAACTTGTGCATTAGCTTTTGTTTTAGTCTGTGATTTACTTGGTGTAAGAAATGCTTTTCTCATTTCTTTTTATACCTCGTTTTCACTGCCTAATTCGGGTTTAAAACTGAACTTGTTCGGTTCGTCAAACCCATCGTTTTGACTGCGTGCGGAGTATAAATGTTGCAGTGTGAATTCGCAATGCTTGAACGAATGTTTATTGAGTCTTTTTAAATACCCTATATTCGTTAGGTTTATATCGTATTACGAGAATAGAAACGCATTCTTGTTGTATAGAATTAGTTCTCAGCATCCAAATCCGTTAATGATTCAATAACACCCATCGTGAATGAGTTTACAACCAACAAACCACCCGCCATTATTGCCGTAACACTGGGTATCACTTGACGTAAAATTTCACGCGGATCTAAATCGCCAAATTGCGTGCCTTGCCATTCGTTAACCGAGATAAAAGAACCCACCATGCCCAACAAGATAAAAATACCACCGATGATCAGACCTTTTTCTAAGGTGAAGGTTGTCAGTATCGGTAGCGGTTTATGCGGTGTGTATAAGCGATGATGAAAAACTTTAGTAAAACAACCAAGACTCAACATTTGCAAGCCAAGAATAAAGGCAGTGGCTGCGTACAGCATGGTATTAACATCTAAGGCCACATTGCCTAACATAACCGGGCCTTGCATCAATGCCACGCCAGCAATAACACCAACCAATAATAAAAACAGGCCGGGGTAAATAAACAACCAGTTCGGGCTATGAATCAACAAAAACCGTAGATGACGCCAGCCATCACGCCAACTGCGTAAATGCGGGGCTCTATCTCGGCCATCTGGGTACAACTTAATGGGTGTTTCAACGATATCAAAGTCATGGATAACGGCTTTACACAGCATTTCACTGGCAAACTCCATACCCGAACATTTGAGATTTAGGTTCAGAATTTTTTCTCGATCAAAGCCACGTAAGCCGCAATGAAAATCACCAATTTTGGTGTTGTAGAAAATACGACCTAGAAAACTTAATACTGGATTACCCAAATAACGATGCAGAGGTGGCATCGCACCTGGCATTACACCGCCTTTCATGCGGTTACCAATCACAATGTCAGCACCGTTTCGCAAACCGACAACAAACTCTTTTATGTCCGAAAAGTCATAGCTGTCATCCGCGTCACCCATTATCACGTATTTGCCACGGGCTGCTTTAATGCCTGAAATTAATGCGCTGCCATAGCCTTTTTTCTCAACATGTATCACTCGGCAACCCAAGCTTTGCGCTAACTCAATCGAACCATCGTCGGATCCATTGTCGGCTAAAATGACTTCCACGTCTAAGCCATGCTCTGTTGCTGACTGTCGGCATTTGTTCACACACACTTCAATTGTTCTAACTTCATTTAAGCAAGGCAAGACAAATGAGAATTCTGGTGTGGACGATTCGGTAACAGTAGACATAAGTTATACAGAGTATTTAAAAATTTTCTTAAGCACGATAAACGTGATCGGACTAATTAACAATAACGCAATGCCAGTACTGGCCGCTTCACTAAAGGGCGAGAACAATGCATTAAACGACTGGTTTGAGTACAACACGCCAGACATTAACGATACCAGCAATGCACTTACTAGGTTATAAACCACAAAACTTTTTAGTGGTGAATTCTGCGCCTTAAACACCCATTTTTTTTGCATCAGGTAATTTATGTAAATACCAAGCAAGTAAAAAATAAAGGCCACAATAGCGTGGCTAACAGCATCTTGATACTTGAGCAGATACTGCGCTAACTCCAGTATTAACAAATAGCTGATACCAATAAACGCGCTGACTGAAAATGTGCGAACAAATAAAATCAGTTGATTCATTAGTGACAAAACAGTCGCTAAGTTGGCGTTTGTTTATTCAAGCAAGCAGGGCAAATAGTAAAAGTAACTATCGTAACCCGCTAAGCAACCGACAGTTTGGCAATAAAGTGTAGCTCTCGATCGAAGGCCCAGCTGCACCACGCTGGATAAATACCAATATCGGTGTCCCAAGAATCAATTGTCCAACCTAACTTATCAAAATGTGCTTGCCACTGAGCTTTGCTTAAATAGTCGTACGGCAACGCAACACCGTGGCGTTTATTGCCGACGTAATCCATAAACTTGAGTATAGGTTCGTTCAAAAAACCATCCGTTAAATGGTCTTTAATTACAATGTGCTTACGTGCGACACGACCAGCTTCTTCAAGCACTCGATACGCATCCGTTGCGTGATGCAACACGTCGACAAATGTCACGGTATCGAACGAGTTATCGTCAAAAGGAATGTTTAAACCATCGTATTGCGAGACATCAATGCTGGCAATTGAGCGCGCCATCACATCGATCCCATGAATACTAGCGCCATCAACGGCATTGCAAATAAGCTCGGATATTTGGCCATCACCACACCCAATATCAAGGATTGACGAGTTAGCATCAACTTTGCTTGCCATGTGTTTTGACAAAACTTGAACGCGTCTATCGTAGGTGAAATTTGAGTGTATAGTATCTAACATAGCAGTGGTGCAATTCGGTAAACTACACGCTTAGTCGTTATAAATCATTAAAGTAGAAGTAGCGAGATTATAACGATGATGATTCAATTATTCACCTAATTATGCCTGTGTTTATTTACGGTTCCCGGCAGCGCAATTTTTTAAACGCCAAATATGACAGCTCAAACACCTCCCACAAAAAACCTATGTTCTGTGACTGAGTGTCAGGCTCTGATTACGCACGGCCATGTACGCATCATTGATTGTTCATGGTACTTGCCTACTCAACAACGCAACGCGCATGAAGAGTTTTTAGCACAGCACATTCCTGGTGCGCAGTTTTTTGATATTGATGCGGTTTGTGATACTGCTTCAGATTTACCACACATGTTACCCAGCGAGACCGATTTTGCATCCACTGTCTCTGCCTTAGGCATTAGTAACGATACGCAGCTTATTGTTTATGATGCAGCTGGTTTGTTTTCGGCTGCGCGCCTTTGGTGGATGTTTAAAGTATTTGGACACAATACAGTAAAAATTTTAAATGGCGGCTTATCTGCTTGGCTTGATGCCGGCCATGCCGTTGAAAGCGAAACGGAACGTAGCACGAATTCATTTACCCCCGGTTCTTTCACGGCAAACTTACAATCAGATTTAGTTGCATCAAAAGAGCAATTAATTGAAAACTGTGATTCAAAAGAATTTATTGTTTTAGACGCACGTTCCACTGAACGGTTTTTAGGCCAAGCACCAGAACCTAGACCCGGCTTACCCTCTGGGCATATGCCGCAATCAGTTACCTTGCCATTCAACCGCTTAGTTGAAAACGGTCAGCTCAAACCGGCTGAAGAGTTAAAAGAAATTTTTGCGCAGGTTCGTGTGAACGAATCAAGCACCGTAATTACGTCTTGTGGATCAGGAGTCACCGCATCTATTATTACATTGGCACTGGATGAGTGCGGTTATGGTTTACACAAACTGTATGACGGTGCTTGGGCAGAGTGGGGCACCAGCTGCGGTGACTTAATTATTGATAAAGGTGTTTTTTGAATAATCACCTTTATCAAATAAATGCCTTATTTTTCTACTTCGCGCCAAACGCGTAAGACATTTCCGCCTAGAATTTTCTTGATGTCTTGATCGCTGTAGCCTTTATCTAATAAACCTTGAATTAGGTTTGGGTAAGTAGATACATCTTTTAAACCTATCGGCAATGTATCACCCACGCCATCATAGTCTGAGCCTAAACCAACATAGTCAACACCAACAAGCTTAACTGTATAGTCGATGTGTTCAACCACTTTGTCTAAGTCGGCATAAGGTAATGGTGTGTGGTCAGAATAGGTTTTTCGATACTCTTTATATTCTTCACTGTCTGCGCCAAACCTTTCTTTTGCTTTCGCATAATCGGTGGTTCGTTGATCTGCCCATTTTCGCGACTCTTCATCAACAAAGGTAGAACCAAAATTAATCATGATCACGCCACCGTTTTTAGCCAGCGCTTTGATCATATCATCGTCCATGTTACGTTCAAAGCCCGGCACAAAGGTACGTAATGATGAATGCGATGCAATCGCAGGTTTGCTGGTGACTTTCATCACGTGATAAAACGCGTCATCAGACAAGTGTGATACGTCCACCATAATGCCTAGGCGATTCATCTCTTTAACCACTTCTACACCAAACTCACTGAGCCCGCCCCATTGGCGAGTTGGGTCGTATGACGAGTCGGAAATATCATTACTCTTTGAGTGCGTCAACGTGATATAGCGTATGCCGCGATCGTAAAAGACTTTTAGGTTTTTTAAATCACCCTGAATTGGCGAGCCATTCTCCATGCCCAAAGGTAGGGACACTAAGCCTTGTTTGAAATGCGCTTCAACTTGATCCGGCGATGTGGCAATTGCGTATTTATCTGGTGCTCGGCCGACAACGGCTTCAACATAATCAATGAGTTTGTGCGCCAGTGCCGTTGACTCATCACTGTCGCCAATATCCGCAGGCGTATAAATCGACATAAACGGTGCGTTTAGTGCGCCTTTTTTTACTCGTGGATAATCAAAGTCACCACCATCCGTTGCTTCTGCCACATCTGACCAATTAAGATGCAAGCGATACGGTACATCAATATGCCCATCCACAATGATCGATTGTTTGGCGAGCTGGTGCGCTTTTTTAGACGCAGTATATTGCTTGTCTGCCGCAAACGCGGTTGATGACAAAAAGCTTAATGACAAGCTTAATAACAGAAGAGTGCTTAACAAAATAGAGGCGCTTGCACGCATGAGTTCTATACCTTTATTTTCAAACGTTTAATTTTTTATTTAATGGCGATTTAATTAATCTACTAACGAGTAATCTAGTTTATTTTATATGTTCCAGTATGCCGTCAAGAATGTCTAAACTTTTATATTCAATAACGAGCTTTCCTTTGCCGTTGTTATCGTCTAACGAAACACGGGTGCCAAGCTTTTCTGCCAGACTTTCTTCTAAGCGTTTTATATCGGGTGATTTGCTTGGTTTCGCTGCTTTCTTCTTTGGCTGAACATAAGAGCGCACCAATGCTTCTGTTTGGCGCACTGATAAACTTTTAGAATAAACTTCTGCCGCCGCAAAGTCTTGTTTCTCAACAGGCAAGCCTAATAGCGCCCGGGCATGACCCATCTCGATTTTGCCGTGCTCTAATAATTGTCGAGCACCGTGGCTTAAACTTAATAAGCGTAATAGGTTGGTTACCGCGGTGCGCGAACGACCAACACTTTTCGCCATCTCTTCATGCGTTAACTCAAACTCATCCATTAAACGTTTTAAGCCAACGGCTTCTTCAACGGGGTTTAAGTTTTCACGTTGAATGTTTTCAATCAACGCAACCGCTAATGTCGCTTCATCTGGAATGTTGCGTACTAATACTGGCACTTCATCTAGTTGCGCAATTTGCGCGGCGCGCCAACGACGTTCACCTGCAATAATTTCGTATTGATTGCCCGAAATTGGTCGAACTAAAATCGGTTGAATAATGCCTTGTGATTTTATTGAGGCCGCTAGTTCTTCCAGCGACGCTTGATCCATATTGGTTCGTGGTTGGTATTCGCCTCGTTGCAATTTTTCAATTGGCAATGTGGATGGCGCAGATTCCGAAGAAAACGCCGAACCCGTTTGCGCCGCATTACTATCGCCTACAGTAGCACCAACACTTTCGCTACTGCCGAGAAGCGCATCTAAACCGCGGCCCAACCGTTTTTTCTTTTTTGTTGTCATAACTAACGTCTCTGCGTGTTGTCGTTTATAGCCTCTAGCAAATTTAGCTTTTTGCTAAAATCTCATCGGCCAAGGCTATATAGGCTTTGGCGCCTTTTGAGCTTGGGTCGTAGGAGATCACTGGCTCGCCATAGCTGGGTGCTTCTGCCAACGTAATGTTACGCGGCACAATCGTCTCGTAAACTTTATCACCAAAATGCGTTTGAAGTTGCTTACTTACCTCTTTTGATAATGAATTACGTTTATCAAACATGGTTCGTAATAAGCCTTCAATACTCAATTTCGGGTTTAGGGTTTCACGTATTTTACGAATGGTCGCAATTAACGCACTCAAACCTTCTAAGGCAAAATACTCACACTGCATTGGAATCATCACGGAGTTTGAAGCCACTAATGCGTTAATCGTCAAAACATTGAGTGCTGGCGGGCAATCAATAAAGATGATGTCATAATCATTTTGCACTGGCTCTAGCGCTTTTTGTAATCGCAGTTCACGGCCAATTTCATTTAATAACTCAACCTGCGCACCCGCCAAGTCCCCATTAGCGGTTA
>CAZOBR010000117.1:0-7846 GCA_964578035.1 uncultured Gammaproteobacteria bacterium | reverse complement strand
TACCAGTAAAGAACGTGAGTCACGCTTGGCGCGTCAACAAGCCGCTAAGCTAGAAAACATGTTCTCGCAAATGGGTGAAGGCGAAACCAAAACCGTGACTGTGTTATTAAAAGGCGATGTGCAAGGTTCAATTGAAGCCTTAAGCGAATCGTTGGTTAAGCTTTCAACTGACGAAGTCAAGGTTAGCGTTGTACACGGCATGGTTGGCGCAATCAACGAATCCGATATTAACTTGGCAATGGCTTCTTCAGCAGTTGTGATCGGTTTTAATGTACGAGCCGACGCGCAGGCGCGAAAACTCGCTGAGCAAGAAGACGTTCAGATTCGTTACTACAGCATTATTTATGAAGTGATTGATGATGTTAAAGCGGCAATGGAAGGCATGCTTGACCCTGAGATCCGTGAAGATGTTATGGGTTACGTGGAGGTTCGTGAAGTATTCCGCGCACCTAAGATCGGCACGATTGCTGGTTGCTATGTCACTGAAGGTGTTGTTAAACGTAACGCACATGTGCGTGTATTGCGTGATAGTGTGGTTATTTTTGAAGGTAATATCGATTCACTGCGTCGTTTTAAAGACGATGTGAGTGAAGTTAAAATGGGGACTGAGTGTGGTATTGGCGTTGTTAATTACAACGATATCAAAGAAGGTGATCAATTAGAGATTTTCGATAAAACTGAAGTAAAAGTAACACTGTAATAGCGTTGTTTTTACGGCAAATCATAGTCAGTCGATCGTCTAATAATTAACGGATAAGAATTAACGGATATGCCAAAAGAGTACGCCCGCAGTGAACGCGTTGCACAAATGGTTAATCGTCATTTGGCGGTTATCCTGCGTGACGAAGTAAACGATCCAAGGGTATCTAGTTTAACCATCACCGATGTTGAAGTAACTAAGGACCTACGCCAAGCTAAGGTTTTTGTTACCAGCATGATTGATGAGCAACTTGATATCCAAAACACCATGGAAGCGGTGGAAAAGGCCAATGGTTTTTTGCGCCGTTCGTTGGCAAAAGTGATTGATATGCGTCATTGCCCTAATCTGTTATTTGCTTACGATAACTCAATATCCGAAGGCGCGAGAATGTCGGCGCTAATCGACAAGGCGCTTAACGGTAAACGTTAAGTATCTCAGGCTTTTTGCGCTGGACCGCGCACAAAAAGTCTAATAAATGACGAACATTCTAAACAAATTGCATCGGCCGATTTAAGAAGCCGAGCAAGTTCTATATAATCACCACTCCACGAATCTAATCTCGCAATCATCATCGCGTTCTGAGCGAAACTTTGCGAAGCAAAACACATTGAAGAGGCCAACATGAGTCGAGAACTCAGCCAGCAGCATTTAGAAAATTGGAACGATCGCCAAGCGATTGCCGAAAAAATGATCCCTATCTTGGGTGAGCTTTATCGAGGTCCTAGTGTGATCGTTCGAGTTTTTGGTCTGAAGATCATGAATGCATCGATTATCGAAATTATCAAAGCGCATTTACATGGCCAACTAATTGTTGGCTTTGCCTTGGATATGCAAAAAAGCTTTGAGATGCTGCAGCATATTAAAGCAATGGAGTTACGCCCCTGTCGTCTTGATTTGGGTAAGCTATGTCATGAGTATCTAAGCCAAGATTCGGATGAATCAATGCGCGACTTTTTAGATCGTCGGCTTAACTCATTGCTTGGTGAAATGTCCGTTGAAGAGCAAGAATCACACGATGTTGTGCTGTACGGTTTTGGCCGCATTGGCCGCATCCTTGCTCGCTTGCTGATTGATCGAACTGGCACGGGCGCAAAATTGAGATTACGAGGTGTGGTTATTCGCGCTAAAGGCGATGTGCTACAAGATTTAGAAAAGCGTGCGGAATTGTTGCGTAGAGACTCCGTGCATGGCGAGTTTGATGGTTCAATTAAAGTCGATGCTGAAAATAAAGCCTTAATTGCGAACGGTAACTACATTCAGTTTATTTACGCCAATTCCCCCACGGAAATTGATTACACGCAATACGGTATTAAAGATGCACTGGTTGTCGACAATACGGGTATTTGGAAAGACGAAGCTGGCCTTGGTCAGCACACCGCTCGGCCGGGTGTCTCAAAAGCATTGCTTACCGCGCCAGCAAAAGGCGATATAAAAAATATTGTCTATGGTATCAACGATGACTTAATCGAAGCCAGTGATACTATTTTATGTGCGGCATCGTGTACCACAAACGCGATTGTGCCGCCGCTTAAGGTGATTCATGAAACTTACGGTATTCAGAGTGGGCATGTCGAAACAATTCACTCGTACACCAACGATCAAAACTTGATTGATAATTACCATGGCGCTGAGCGTCGTGGCCGTAGTGCACCATTGAACATGGTGATTACCTCAACCGGTGCTGCCAAGGCGGTGGCCAAAGTATTGCCGGACTTAAAAGGCATTTTAACCGGTAATGCTATTCGGGTTCCTACCCCAAATGTATCGATGGCCGTAATGAATCTGAACTTAAAACAAGATGTAACAGCCGAGCAGCTGAATGATTTGTTCCGTCAAATTTCATATCACTCACCATTACAAGAGCAAATAGGGTTCACCTATTCAACTGAAGTCGTGTCATCAGATCTTGTGGGTTCAACTCATGCGGGTGTGGTTGATGGTGGCGCAACTATTGCTGATGGTAACCGTGTTGTTCTGTATGTTTGGTACGACAACGAGGCGGGCTACAGCAACCAAGTAGTGCGTATGATGCAGAAAGTCGTTGGCCTTTCTTTAGATTCATTAAACGCATAATCTGACCAGCTAATACGAGACACTATGAATGCATCTAAACTCAATGTTCGTGGTCTTGAATATCATGTTCAAGAGTGGGGTGATTCCAGCAAGCCAAGTATTTTTTTATTGCACGGCTGGATGGACTGTGGGGCAACGTATAAGTTCGCTGCACAGTATCTTGAGAATGACTTTCATCTGATTGCCCCAGACTTACGTGGTTTTGGCGATACTGAACACGCGCAAGGCTATTGGTTTCCGGATTATTTTGCCGACTTAGAAGTATTGCTTGACCATTACTCGCCAATGTCCCCGGTTAATCTGGTGGGCCATAGTATGGGCGGTAATATTGCATTGATGTATGCCGGTATCCGCCCAGAACGAATCTCAAGAATCTTGAGTTTAGAAGCACTCGGCTTACCACCAACTGAAGCCAGTGAGGCGCCGAATAAATACCGCAAGTGGATGCGCGAAATACTCAGCGGTGAACCAGCCAAGGTTTACCCAAATCTTTCAGCCTTACAATATTCGGTACACAAAGGTAACCCGTCGTTATCACCAGAAATGGTTGAAGAACTTGCGCAACTTTGGGGTAAGCCGGCAGGTGACGATGGCACTATGATGCTTAAGCACGACCATGCACATCGTTATGGCAACCCTGTGCGTTACAGCTTGGAAGATACGTTTGAGTGCTGGAAAGAAATTACCGCTAGAGTGGGTATTGTGATGGCCGATGCATCGTCTTTCTATCAGCGTTTTGCGCAATTTGGCCGTTTAGAAGAAGCGTGCGAAATATTGCGGGTTCATCAACAAGATAATTTCATTGTGCAAGACGCTGGGCATATGTTGCATATTGAGCAGCCTGAAGCCACGGCTGAGTGCATACGCACTTTCTTTTCATAAAGCCATAAAACGGGTCTAAATATTAACTTACGCTACTAGCGTTTTAATTCAGCCAGTTCTGACTCTACGTCTGAGATTCGCGCTTTTATGCGTGCTTTTTCGTAGCTTGAGTCAGCTAAACTGAGCGCCCGTTTGAATTGGCGAATCGAAAACGTGTAATGACCGAGCAAGTAATGCGATTCGCCGCGCTCTCGATACGATTCCATTTCATCACCGGTTTTCGCATAAGCTCGAGATAATAGCGAGTGCAAATAGGGCTCAGTAGGATCATTCGCCAAGGCGGCGCGTAAGATAGGTATTGATTCTTTGTTGCGATCAGTCAGCACTAAGGCGTTTGCGTAATAGATATCGACAATATGGTTGCCAAGTGCGATCTGTTCTTGGTAAAGGGTCTTTAATAATGCTAAACCTTTCTCGATGTTGTTCGCGTCTAATTCATTATCTGCTTGTGCTAGGCGAATACTCACATTGTCAGGATAATCTTTGACTAAGTTATTAAATGCGTTGCGTGCCTCTGCATATTCATTGTTTTTAGAGAGTGCCAACGCATAGCCATAACGATTAGCGATTGTGTTTTTGCCATTTTTTATTGCTGTTGCAAACTGTTCTCGAGCAACTTCTTTGTCTTTCGCATATGAAGCAATTGTTTTGGCTTGCATCATAAAAAATTCTTGCTGGTCTTGCTTGCCCGCTTTTGGGTAAGCCCGAACGCGCTCGCTGGACTCGGCAATACGATTAATCGTCAATGGGTGCGAACGTAAAAATTCAGGCGCGTTTGATTTGTTGATTCGACTTTCATCGAGTAAACGTTTAAAGAATCTGGGCATTGCTTCAGGCTCAAAACCTGCTTTACTGAGTAGCCGAATGCCGAGTGAATCCGCTTCTGATTCATATGAACGGCCATAGCGTAATTTTCGATCGAGTATGCTGGCATTGCCTAAGCTCAAACCGGCTTGTGCGCCTTCAGCGCCACCGACTGCTGCTGCCGCTAATAAGGTACCCAGCGCAATAATGCTGTCATATCGCGATGATTCGATTTGTCGCGCAATATGCCTTTGCGTTACGTGCGCTATTTCATGGCCAACTACCGAGGCGACTTCGCTCTCACTTTCGGACTTAGTTAGAATTGCGGTGTGTAAAGCAATATGCCCGCCGGGTACAGCAAACGCATTGATCACATTATCGTCTATTAAATAGAAGTGATATTCTTTACCAGCGTCATCGCTGACATCTAATAAGCGGTTACCTAAGCGATTAATGTAAGCAACTAACTCAGGATCATAGACATACGGTTGTTGAGAACGAGATTGGCGAATGAATGCCTTGCCCAGCCGTTGCGCATCATAATCGGATAAATACTTAGCCGATTTGCTACCTAAATCTGGTAATTGGTCGAATACATCCTCGTTAGTGCTTGCGTATTGACCAACGCTGCTGCCCGCGCTCATTAAGAGCGCAGAAACAGCGACACACAATAATGTTTTTTTGAATGACTTGGCTTGCGAATCAGACATATTCAGTTTGGCTCAATGGGTTCTAAAATTAGCGATACTCAATTCTGTCACGACACACAGTATAAAGCAGACCAACTAATAAAAAAGTAGGGTAGTTATAAAACTGTGTTATTAATCGTTATAATAAAAGAACGAGATAGCGATTAAATGCTTTCTTGGATTGTGCATCAAGAGAGCCAGTTTACACTATTAGAATGATCATAAAATTAACGTCATGACAGAGTCTCATATCAGCGATTATGACATTGCGTACCATGTTGATGCGCGCAATACACGGTGTCCAATACCCTTATTGCGCGCTAAGCAAGCGCTGAAAGGAATGTCAGTGGGTGACTATTTACAAGTATTAGCCACAGATCCAACGGCTAAAGGTGACTTTGATGCCATGCTAAAACATTTGCCGCATACATTAGCCGCCTATGATAAAGGCGACGAATTCGATACCTTTGTTATTCACAAAGGTGATTCGAACGTAATTAATAGCTAAATTTAGAACGATAGAATATAGGATTAATAATGCATTGCTACGTTTACAAGGGTGATAAAAAAGAAGATCACTTTTTATTTTTAGATCAAGAATATGATTCGCAAGATGCCAACAACGCATTGCCTAGTGGTTTGTTGAATATGTTAGGAACATTGAAACTGGTTGTTGAGTTTGAATTAGATCACACGCGAGAGCTTGCTCAAGCGGATGCCAAGCAAGTGTTAGCTGATATTGCCGATCAAGGGTTTTATCTGCAAATGCCTAAGAAAGATATGGCAGCTGAAGAATCTGCGTATTTTAATTAGCCGCTGTTCGCGAACTATTTTTAGCAGACTGTTTTTTACTGATATGCAAATCAACTTACTGATCAGTGGCGGTTTATATAATGCGCAAGCGGCTTATAGTGCGTATCGATTTGCACGAGCTGCGCTGGTGGCTGGACATACAATAAAACAAGTTTTTTTCTATCAAGATGGTGCTGCACACGGTACTTCTTTGTCTGTGCCCCTGAGTGATGAGTTTGATGCAGTTAGTGCTTGGGCTGACCTTGCAGAACAGCATGGTATTGCGCTAGTTGCGTGTATTTCAGCGGCAGAACGGCGCGGTGTTTTAGGTGCGGAGCAAGCCGCTGAAGCGGGGCGTAGTGATCATAATTTGCATCCCGCTTTTACCATTGAAGGCTTGGGTTCTTTGCATCAAGCAAGTTTTGCAGCCGAGCGCACGGTTACGTTTAAATGAGCGCGCAAAAAGTACTTTATATTTTCAGGCAAGCACCCTACTCAAGCGCGGACGGGCTGGAAGGCTTGGATGCAGTACTTGTGGGTGCCGCTTTTGAATACGATATATCGCTGCTCTTTTTAGGTGATGGTGTGTTTCAATTAAAGGCACAACAAGACGTAAGCAATACGCCAATCAAACAGTACACCAAAACGTTTTTAGCCTTAACAGATTTTGCGGTTAATAACTTTTATGTGCATGAACAAAGCATGGCTGCCCGCGGATTGTCGCCGGAGCAATTAATACTCGATGTTGAGCAGTGCACATCAGGTCAAGTCTCGGCATTAATAGCAGAACAATCTAAGGTGTTTACGTTTTGAATACCTTGTTTACATTTTCACGTTCTTGGCATCAAAGCGCGAGCTTGTTTGAGCAGCTGGGCTTTGCGCAAAAGGGCGATGCAATCTTGTTGATTGAAGATGCGGTGCTTGCGTTACAGTCGCCTATCACGTTGGCTTCGTTTGTTGCTAAGTGCCATCGAGCGGGGGTTGATGTGTTTGCTCTAAATGATGACTTAATGTTGCGTGGTGTTGGGAATCAATACCCAGAGATTGCCCTAGTTAATTATCCGGGCTTTGTTGAGCTGGTTGCAAACCATTCCAAACATGTTGCTTGGTAGGCTAGTGTGTTAAGAAAATAACTGTTTGAAAAGTTAAGTTAATGAATGATCAACCACAATACAGCCTTGAGTTTGAAGGCCAACAATACGCAACCGATGTACAAGGTTTTTTAAAGCAACGGCTCAGTTGGTCGGCACCACTTGGTGTTTATATGGCGTCATTAGAAGGCGTTAAACTTACTGACGAGCATTGGGAAATTATTCACTATTTCCGCGAGTATTATGAGGATTATAATATTCCGCCGCCAATGCGCATGGTGATGCGGGTATTCAAAAAAGCGTTTGGTGAAGAAAACGCCAATAGTCGGTACCTGCTAAGCTTGTTCCCCGAAAGTGTGGCAAAGTCCGCCAGTAAATATGGCGGTTTGCCAAAACCTAAAAACTGCAAATAAGCCTTTTAAAACCTTTTAAGCCCTTAAATTTAAGCAACCAGCGCAACCAATACTTGCCGTTTCCGTTCGCCAGTAAATGGTCGGCGGCCATGCATCGTCATTTTATTGTCGAGTAGCGCTACGTCGCCATCTTGCCATTTGATGTCGTATGTGAATTCCTTAGAGAGTTCTACGATCATTTTCAAATCCTTGGCTTGAATGTGTGAGCCATCACCAAAGGTGATTGCACTAGACGGATTTTCACGTACGCCACGCCAACCCATATATGCGGCAATGAGTTGGTTGTAAAAGACTTGTGTGCCATTTTCTAAGGTGCGAACCGCCGGTAATACTGGCGTGCTGGCTCGTAGGCTGCCATCGTCCATCCAGAGCCAGGTGTAGCCGAGTTCTTTTAATTTCTGT
>CAZOBR010000116.1:0-7892 GCA_964578035.1 uncultured Gammaproteobacteria bacterium | reverse complement strand
GCACTATCCTACCGCTGCCCTGTCGCTGCAAATGAAAAAATATAATTATTTCATTTTAATTGCCTAAAAAATACATATTTTCATTATTAAATTAACTAACGCTTGAGTACGAAATCGCAATGAGTAAATCTATTTCTAATGTTGACCCAAACGGCTTACTTGAATATTCCGTTGTTTATACAGACCGTTCACTGAATCATATGTCGCAGTCTTTTCAAGGCGTTATGAATGATATTTCAAGCACTTTAAAGTCGGTTTACAACGCAGATGCCGTTACGGTCGTGCCAGGTAGTGGCACCTTCGGTATGGAAGCGGTCGCACGTCAGTTTGCCAATAACAAGCATTGTTTAGTTATTCGAAATGGCTGGTTTAGCTACCGCTGGACTCAAATATTTGAAATGGCTGACTTGCCATCCAGCAGCACTGTGATGATGGCTCGTCAAACGGGTGAGGATTCTCGTTCGCCATTCGCGCCAGCGCCGATTGATGAGGTCGTCACGACCATTCTCGAAGAAAAGCCAGCAGTGGTGTTTGCACCACACGTAGAAACTTCCGCTGGCATGATTCTACCCAGTGATTATATTAAGGCTGTTACTGAAGCTGTGCATTCGGTTGGCGGTATCTTTGTGCTTGATTGTATTGCCTCTGGTGCGATTTGGGTTGATATGAAAGAGCACGGTGTCGATGTGTTAATTAGCGCGCCGCAGAAAGGTTGGAGTGGTTCGCCATGCTGTGGTTTGGTGATGATGAATCAAACAGCGGTTGATCTTATGAATTCAACCCAAAGTAACAGTTTTGCCTGTGATCTTAAAAAGTGGTCTGAGATCATGAATGCTTATGAAAATGGTGGTCATGCGTATCATGCAACAATGCCAACAGACTCATTAGTAAGCTTTGCCGCAGTTATGCGCGAAACACAAGACTACGGTTTTGCTAAAGTGCACGCCGCGCAGCAAGAGTTAGGCGATAAGATTCGCTCTTTATTAGTTAGTAAAGGCATTCAAAGTGTTGCCGCTGAAGGTTTTCAAGCGCCTGGTGTTGTGGTGAATTATACGCATGATTCTGGTCTGCAAAATGGCAGCAAGTTTGCCGCTGAAGGTATGCAGATTGCCGCTGGCGTGCCGCTACAGTGCAATGAACCGGATGATTTTCAAACCTTTCGTCTAGGGCTGTTTGGGCTGGATAAGTTATATGACGTTGACGCTGCCGTAGCCCGTTTTGAAGACGTGCTCGAAACTGTTTTAGCTTAACAAACAATCACTTTAGCTTAAATTAAAGCGTTTTTAGCTTGGGCGCGACAATATTAATAAATGGCATGTTTCAAGCATTGCGTGGGTGAACCAAATAGAGTTAATCTAGACTGACTCAATTGAGATCATTTTGTGTTGCAATATGTTCTTGCAGCGCATTACAGTCGAATACGGTGTATTCATTCCTGTCAATAACCTTGTATCAAATAGGTGTAACATGAATAAACTCGTTAACTTTCAAATCAACAACGATTTTGAAGACTTACTCGATCAGCAACAAGCAGGTTTTACGCTAGACCAGGCTTTTTATAATCATCCGGATGTTTATCAAATAGATTTGAGTTCGGTATTGGCTAAGCAATGGCATTTTGTGGATCATGAATCACGTATTCCAAACCCTGGTGACTACATAACGCATAATTTTGGCGATGAGTCGATTATTATTGTGCGCACTAAAGAAGGTGACGTTGTCGCACACTTCAACGTATGTAGACACCGCGGCTCACGGCTTTGTTTAGAAGAGCAGGGCAGCACTAAACGCTTAGTTTGCCCTTACCATGCATGGTCGTACAGCCTTGATGGTGAACTCAAAATGGCGAAACAGATGAGCGACGATTTTAAGCGCGAAGACTATTCACTGCACCCATGCCGGGTTGAAGTGTTAGAAGGGCTTATCTTTGTAAATCTAAACCCGGATGATGCTCCTGAGTTTGCAAAACTTGCCGATGATGTGCGTTCATTTATTAAACCACACGGTATTCCTAACGCAAAAATTGCGGTCACCAAAAAATATTTAGTGGATGCTAACTGGAAGCTCGTGGTCGAAAATTTTCGTGAGTGTTATCACTGCACACCATCGCACCCAGAATATTCAGCCGTGAATGCCTATGTGCGAGCTGGCGATAAACAAATGGGCGGCTATTTAGCTGAAGTAGAGAAGTGGCAAGCGGAACACGCCGATTCAGAGTTTGAGCTCGGTTTTAAAAACTTTCCAGACGACCTGCAACCCCATCACGCGTGGCGTATGCCAATTCGTAACGGCTTTAAAACAGCAACGAAAGATGGTTTGCCTGCGGCACCGTTAATGGGGGACTTTACAGAATACGATGACGCTGAAACTGGCTTATTTTTTGGCGCAATGTCGTATTTCTATTTTAATAATGACTACGCAACCACATTTAGCATATCGCCAAAATCAGTGACCCAAACTGAAGTTGTAGTGAATTGGTTGGTGCACAAAGATGCTGTTGCAGGAGTTGACTACGACCCCGGCAACATTAGCTGGTTATGGGATGTAACGACTGTTCAAGATGGTGAAATTACTGAGAACAACCAAAAAGGCGTAAATTCGACCTACTATCAGCCTGGTCCTTATAGTGAACGCGAATATGGAACTGCGGATTTTACTGCGTGGTACCTATGGCGTTTAAAAGGCGGGCAAGATAAGCGTGTTCGTTTTCGCTAAGACTTTTTATCTAAACAGCTAAAGACTGTTTGCCCACAAGTCGTGTTCATCACTGGCGTGTACTTTTACCGTAACTATGTCGCCTGGTGTGTGTTGAGTTTCTTCGTTTAGATACACTAAACCGTCAATTTCTGGCGCGTCAGACTGGCTACGGGCAATGGCGCCTTGCTCGTCGACTTCATCAATGATGACATCAAGCGTCTTACCGATCTTCGCGCTTAATTTATTAGTGCTGATCTCTGCTTGCAGAGCCATAAATTCAGACAAGCGTTGTTCTTTTACTTCTTCAGGAACATGGCCTTCGATGGTGTTTGCCGTAGCGCCCTCGACTGGCGAATAGGTAAACGCGCCAACGCGATCTAGCTGCGCTTGATCAATGAACTCAAGTAGCTGCTTAAAATCATCTTGCGTTTCGCCTGGAAAGCCAACAATAAACGTGCTGCGAATCGTAATGTCAGGACAAACCTCACGCCATGCTTGAATCCGTTTAAGGGTATTGTCAATCGAGCCCGGTCGTTTCATTGCTTTAAGTATTTTTGGCGAGCCATGCTGAAATGGAATATCCAGATACGGCAAAATTTTGCCTTCGGCCATCAGTGGAATAATGTCATCCACATGGGGGTATGGATAGACGTAATGCAAACGTACCCACGGCGCTTGATCGCCACCAATTTCTCCCAATGCATGGCATAGATCAAGCATTTTGGTCTTAATCGGCTTGCCATTGTGAAAGCTTGTTCGATATTTAGTATCAACCCCATACGCACTGGTGTCTTGTGAGATTACCAGTAGTTCTTTAACGCCTGATTTGACTAAGCCTTCAGCTTCAGCCACTACATCGTTAGCAGGTCGGCTCACTAAGTCACCTCGCATGGAGGGAATAATGCAAAAGCTACAACGGTGATTGCAGCCTTCTGATATCTTTAAATAAGCGTAATGCCTTGGCGTCAGCTTAATGCCTTGTGGTGGCACCAAGTCGATATGAGGGTTATAACTTTTTTCATAAGGCAGGTGCGTTTTCACCGCACCAACAACTTGCTCATATGCGTGCGGGCCAGAAACATCTAATACACTTGGGTGCACGTCTGTGATATCAGATTCATTTGCGCCCATACAACCTGTTACGATGACCTTGCCATTTTTATTCAGTGCTTCGCCGATGGTGTCTAATGATTCCTTTTTTGCTGCGTCAATAAAACCGCAGGTGTTGACTACGACCATATCGGCATCGTTATAACTTGGCACAATGTCATAACCGTCTACTCGCAATTGCGTGAGTATGCGCTCTGAATCAACGAGCGCTTTAGGGCAGCCAAGACTAACGAAACCAATTTTTGGGGCTGAAGACATAACAGGGTTCTCAAGTAAATCAATGCGCGGATTATAGCCTAAAGGCTGTGCTTCGGCTAAAGGCATTCCGATCACGATGAGTGAGATCATTTAGCCAATCGTAAAGGGCAATAGGCTGTGCGTGAGTAGCGCACTAAAATCTTTTATGGTTTCGACTATTTTTTTATAAACATGCATTGTACGGTAGTTGGTTTGGCATCCAAAATCCGTTAAGCTTGTTTGCTCGGTTTTAGTGGTCGTTGTTGCTCTAATATGTCAGCAGTAACAGCAGCAAATGTAATCAAAATAACAAGAATAGTGAGACTTAAAACGTGTCTGAAAAAATGATCATAGCCTTAGATCAAGGTACTACTAGTTCGCGCGCGGTATTGTTTAACCACAGTGCAGAAATTGTGGATGTGTCACAGCAAGAGTTTACCCAACACTTTCCAAAGCCGAGTTGGGTAGAACACGATGCAAATGAAATTTGGTCTTCGCAATTCACCGTCTTACAAAAACTTGTTGCCAACAACCAATTGCGCCCAACGGATATTGCGGCAATTGGTATTACTAATCAGCGCGAAACAACCGTTGTTTGGAATAAACAAACCGGCGAGCCAGTACACAATGCAATTGTTTGGCAAGACCGTCGTACAGCGGCGAAGTGCGATGAGATTCGTGCAGCAGGTTGGGCAGATAAAATTCAGCAAAAAACGGGTTTAGTGATTGATGCGTATTTTTCAGCGAGCAAGATTCAGTGGATACTGGATAATGTTGAAGGCGCACGTGAATCAGCTGAAGCCGGGGATTTACTTTTTGGTACAGTCGATACTTGGGTTATTTGGAAGCTAACAGAAGGTGCTGTGCATGCGACTGAGCCCAGTAATGCGGCGCGTACGATGCTATTAAATATCAATACGGGCGAATGGGATGACGAGCTCTTGGAACTGTTTACAATTCCACGCGCCATGTTGCCAGAGGTTCGTAATAGCTCGGACGATTTTGGTGCGGTGACATTTCAAGGTCAAGATGTGCCAATTGCAGGTGTGGCAGGTGATCAACAAGCGGCACTGTTTGGCCAAACGTGTTTTGAAAAAGGCATGGCTAAGAACACCTATGGAACAGGCTGCTTTATGTTAATGAATACTGGTCACGAACGAATCGACAGTGAGCGCGGTTTGTTAAGCACAATTGCCTGGTCCATTGATGGCAAAATGACTTACGCCTTAGAAGGCAGTGTGTTTATCGCGGGCGCAGCCGTTCAATGGTTGCGCGATGAACTTGAATTTATTGAATCGGCTAGTGAGTCAGAAGCGCTTGCTTTACAAGCTAACCCTGAAAGCGATGTCGTCGTGGTTCCAGCGTTTGCTGGACTAGGTGCGCCACACTGGGATATGTACGCGCGTGGTGCTATTTTCGGTTTAACACGCGATTCAGGTCAGCCTGAAATCGCTAAAGCCACATTGCAGTCATTGGCTTATCAAATTTTTGATGTGCTAAACGCTATGCAAGACGATAGCGGTATTGAGCTTAGCCAATTGAATGTTGACGGTGGTGCAATTGCGAATGATTTCTTAGCTCAGTTCCAAGCCGATGTATTACAAAAGCCAGTAACACGCCCCAAGGTGCTTGAGTCAACAGCGTTGGGTGCGGCCTATTTAGCAGGTTTGAAAGTAGGCTATTGGCAGTGGAGTGATCTGACCAAGGTACGTGAAATTGAGCGAGAGTTTACGCCTAAATTAAGCACTGAAACAATTACTGCTTTATTAAAGCAATGGCACAAAGCTGTAGAGCGTAGTAAAAGTTGGATTGAAACGGATGAGTGATTCGACAAATAACGTTGAGATTAATAAACTGGAAACGCTGCAGATTAAGGTGGCATTTCTGGAAGACACCGTCGCTAAATTGAGCGACGAGTTTTATCAACAGCAGCGCGATTTAGAAAAGCTAAAATCGCAATATTCTGCGTTAGTCAACAAAATGCAAGGCTTAGAAAACAACAGCAATAGCACTGAGCAAATACTGGATGAACGGCCACCGCACTATTAGTTTGGCATCTGGTTTGGCACCGTTCTGAATTATTTTTTAATTCAAGTGTTTGATAAATAAACGGAATTTAAATAACTTTAAAAGTTGGTTGACTAATTTTAATTTACTGTATAAATTATCAGCACTGGTTAAACATACTGTTTATTCTTTTAAGCAAAGAAACCTACATCTAAACGCAGTAAGTAAATACATCAATTAATAGATAGCAACAAAAAGATCATATCTGGAGCACATAATGGACGACAATAAATCAAAAGCGCTGCAAGCAGCACTGACCCAAATTGAACGACAATACGGCAAAGGTTCGGTTATGCGTCTGGGTGACTCAGAAACTGGCGCTGGTATTGAAGCCATTCCAACTGGCTCGCTCGGCCTAGATATTGCACTTGGCATAGGCGGTTTGCCAAAGGGCCGTGTTATTGAGATATATGGGCCTGAATCATCGGGTAAAACAACCTTAACCTTACAAGTGATTGCCGAAGCACAAAAAATGGGTGGCACAGCCGCTTTCATTGATGCAGAGCACGCACTGGATCCACAATATGCCGGTCGCCTAGGTGTCAATATTGAAGACTTATTGGTTTCTCAACCAGATACGGGTGAGCAAGCATTAGAAATTACCGACATGTTGGTTCGATCTGCTGCGGTAGACGTGGTGGTGGTTGACTCCGTTGCTGCATTAACGCCACGTGCTGAAATCGAAGGCGATATGGGTGATTCTCATATGGGCTTGCAAGCACGTTTAATGTCGCAAGCTTTGCGTAAGCTAACGGCCAATATTCAAAAGTCGAACACAATGGTTATTTTCATTAACCAAATCCGCATGAAAATTGGGGTAATGTTCGGTAATCCTGAAACTACTACGGGTGGCAATGCCTTAAAGTTTTATTCGTCAGTCCGTTTAGATATTCGTCGTATCGGCGCAATCAAAAAAGGGGATGAAATCTATGGTAACCAAACGCGCGTTAAAGTGGTTAAAAACAAAGTTGCGCCACCATTTAAACAAACTGAATTCGACATTTTGTACAACCAAGGTATCTCACGCGAAAGCGAACTAATCACCTTGGGTGTTGAGCACGACATTGTTGAAAAGTCTGGCGCTTGGTATAGCTATGATGGCACTCGCATAGGGCAGGGTAAGGATAATGTGCGCGATTATTTAAAAGAGCACAAAGAAACTGCAAATGAGATCGAAGCTAAAATTCGCGCAGCCTTAGGCGTAGGTGATGAGGTTGTGGTTGAACAAGCCGCAGATGCAGCAGAAATAGATGCGAAAGTAGACAGTTCTGCTGACGACGCATAGCATCTGTTCTCGTGGTGAATGCTGAATTACACAGCAGTATAAAAACTAAATTGCTAGTTATTCTGTAATGCGAATTATTCAGCCATCACGTAAAGTCAAAGCTAATGTCGCCCAAACCAAAACGGGCGGCAAATTAGTTAATTCAATAAGTGATTCAAAAAGCCACTCAAAAAGTCATTTGAAAAAAAGCAGTGTAAAAAAATCCGCAGTGTCGGATTTTTTTACAACTGCTGAACCCGATTGGGAGCTGAGTTCAAAAAGCTCTAGCAAATCAGTAACACGCTCGAAACTCAGACGCGGAGCAAAAAAGAGTAAAAATACTGATTCGGTATCGGTAAATGAGCCAATTAGTCAAACGAAAAAGGAATTTAACTACCTGTTAGCAAAAGGTGTGCATTTACTCTCAATGCGCGAACACAGCACCAAGGAAATTGAGAAGAAGTTATTAGCAAAATCTGACTCAAGGGATATTGTGTTGTCGGTTATTGACGAGCTG
>CAZOBR010000115.1:0-7943 GCA_964578035.1 uncultured Gammaproteobacteria bacterium | reverse complement strand
GCAGCGTGGCTCGCACTGTGCATACAAATAATAATTAAAATGAGGTTCAAGAATGTCTTTCGATTTTTACAACGCACGTTTGCCTAATAACTTTTATACTGACGAACATCGTGAATGGCAATCCCAGCTAAGACGCTTTTTTGACAAGGAAATTATGCCGTTCGCGACAGATTGGGATGAAAACGGCTCTATCCCAGATGAACTATGGCAAACCGCTGCCGATATGGGTATTTTAGGCTTAGGTTACCCAGAACAATATGGCGGCACTTCTGAAGGCATTGATATTTGGCACCATACTATATTGAATGAAGAATTTGGTCGGGTCGGCGTTGGTGGAGTAGGTGCTACATTGATGGTGCATAATATCGGCTTGCCACCGGTGATCAACTTTGCGCAAGAGCAAGTAACAGAATTGGTAGCACCACAAGTGATTGCTGGCAACAAAAGAATTTCATTAGCGATTACCGAGCCAAGTGGTGGTTCTGACGTTGCGCAGCTTAAAACAAACGCACGTCGCGACGGCGACCATTACATTGTTAATGGTTCTAAAACGTATATTACCGGTGGTATGCGAGCCAATTGGTTCACCACAGCTGTGCGGACAGGCGGTGACGGTGCCGCAGGTGTATCAACGCTATTAATACCGGCAGATGCCGAAGGCGTATCACGAACGGTTCTCGATAAAAAGCAAGGTTGGTGGTGCTCTGATACCGCAACTATTTATTTTGACGATGTTCGTGTGCCAGTTGAAAACCTACTGGGCAAAGAGAACCAAGGCTTTAAAGTAATTATGCACAATTTTAATTCAGAGCGAATGGCCATGGCTGCGGGCATGGAGGCCAGCGCAAGAGTGTGTTTACAAGAAGCAGTGGAATGGGCCCAAGAGCGCACCACTTTTGGTAAGCGACTTGCGGATCATCAAGTAATACGACATAAGATTGCTGAGATGATGCGTCAGTGTTATGCCACGCAAGGTTATTTGCAGGCCGTTGCACGCCAAATACAATTGGGCAATGCGGATGCCGCCGCAATTGCTCTATTAAAAGTGCAATGTAGCCAAATCTTGGAGTTTTGCGCGCGCGAAGCGATGCAGATAATGGGCGGCATTGGCTACATGCGCGGCAGCCGAGTCGAGCGTGTTTATCGCGAGGTGCGCGTTAATGCCATTGGTGGTGGATCTGAAGAAATTATGCGTGATTTAGCCGCACGACAAATAGGTTTGTAAGCGATGACAATTAAACTCTGGCATTGCCATAACGCACGTTCTTTACGTCCGCTTTGGGCATTAGAAGAAATGCAACTTGATTATGAGCTTGAAGTGTTACCGTTTCCGCCACGTTACTTACAAAAAGAGTTTTTGGAGTACAACGTTCTTGGAACCGTGCCGTATTTGACTGATCTTGATACGAAAATGACCGAGTCGTCGGGTATGTGTCATTACTTGGCAGAGCGTTATAACAAAACAGACTTTTGCATTGCGGTAGATCATGCAGAATATGGTGATTACCTAAACTGGATGTATCACAGTGATGCAACCTTAACGTTTCCGCAAACAATTTACCTGCGCTACGCGAAGTTTGAATCACCAGAGCGACGTTCTGAGCAAGTCGCCAATGACTATCGCTTATGGTTTCTCGCGCGCTTACGGTTGCTTGATCAACATATAGCGTCAAGAGAATATTTGTGTGATCAACGCTTCACAATGGCAGACATCGCAATTGGCTACGCCCTGTACTTGGGCAAGCTGCAAGGCTTTGATGCAGACTACACCAGCGGTGTGAATGATTATCTGACAAGATTAATGGCACGCGATGCGTTTATAAAAGCGGTTAGTCTATCCGAGCCCTCATAGTAACTAATTTACACTAATTTAAAATGATATTTACTGAAGAACATAATGCCATTGCGCAAACAACTGCCAAGCTAATTGAGAATGAGATAAACCCATACGGCGATCAATGGGAAGAAGCAGGCATTTTTCCAGCAAAAGAAGTCTTTAAAAAATTCGGTGACCTAGGTTTATTAGGCATTAACAAGCCTATTGAGTTTGGCGGAATGGGATTGGACTATAGTTATCAAGCGGTGTTTACCGAAGAGCTTGGCTTGATCAATAGTGGCGGTGTCGGCATGGGGTTAGGTGTGCAAACCGATATGGCCACGCCTGCATTAGCAAAGCACGGTAGTGATGCCTTGCGCGAAGAATTTTTACGCCCAGCGTTAACAGGCGATTCAGTTATGTCGATTGCCGTCAGTGAACCTCATGCGGGTTCGGACGTTGCTAATATCAAAACACATGCGCGTAAAGACGGCGATGATTATGTTATCAACGGCACCAAAATGTGGATCACGAATTCCACACAGGCGGATGTGTTGTGCTTGTTAGTAAACACTAGCGATGATGCGCCACATAAAAATAAGTCACTTATTTTAGTGCCAACCAATACAAAGGGTATTTCTTTTTCTGAGCGGCTTAATAAACTCGGTATGCGCTCATCGGATACTGCGCAAATCTTTTTTGATAATGTGCGCGTTCCTCAGCGTAATCTATTAGGGCATGAAGGCTTAGGTTTTATGTATCAAATGGAGCAATTTCAAGAAGAGCGTTTATATGCGGCAATATCGAGCATAAAAATGTTAGAAAGCTGTATACAACACACGATTGATTACACCCGAGAACGCACAACGTTTGGTAAACCCATTCTAGACAATCAAGTTGTGCATTTTAGTTTGGCCGAACTGCAAACAGAAATAGAAGCCCTGCGCGCGCTGTGTTACAACGCCGTGCAAGAACATGTGAGTGGCGTTGATGTAACGACTAAAGCGTCAATGGCCAAGCTGAAAGCCGGGCGCTTAACGCGCCAAGTTACTGATACTTGCTTGCAGTATTGGGGTGGCATGGGCTTCATGTGGGATAACCCTGTTGCGCGTGCGTATCGCGATGGCCGTTTGGCCTCCATTGGTGGCGGCGCGGATGAAGTAATGCTGGGCATTATCTGCAAGAAGATGCGCATCGCGCCGTAAAGAGCAGGCGCGGTATCCATATTAATAAACTGACCAACGATATTAATATTATGAACAGTTTTAATTTCACCACGGTTGCCAATATTCAGCTTGCCAATGGCGCGAGCAAATCGTTAGCCGAAGTTGCTGCTAGCTACGGCATGCGTAAACCGTTTGTTGTTACAGATAAGGGTATTTTAGAACATGGTTTGTTAGATGATGCCTTGCAAGCCTTTAAACAAGCGCCAACCGTATACGCCGATATTGTTGCTGACCCGCCTGAGCAATGTGTGCTTGATGCCGTTAGTACTGCACAGGGTTGTGATGGTGTGATCGGGTTTGGTGGCGGCAGCTCAATGGACGTTGCAAAATTAGTTGCGGTGCTACTAAAAGGTGAACAAGCACTGGCTGATTGTTATGGAGTAGAGCAAATAATCGGAACTCGCGTGCCATTAATTCAAGTACCTACCACTGCAGGTACAGGCTCAGAAGCAACCGCCGTGGCGATTGTTACGACGGGTGAGTCAACCAAAGCTGGCGTGGTCAGCCCGATATTATTTGCCGATGCGATTATTCTTGATCCAGAATTAACCTTAGGTTTGCCACCGCAGGTAACTGCTGCAACTGGCATCGATGCAATGGTGCATGCGATTGAAGCTTATACCAGCAAACGTTTAAAAAACCCCATATCCGACATGCTGGCTTTAAAAGCATTGTCATTAATGAGTAATAGTCTACGCACAGCGGTTATGGATGGAAAAAATATTAGTGCTCGCAGTGATATGTTGCTCGGCGCCATGTACGCAGGGCAAGCCTTTGCGAACGCGCCAGTGGGGGCCGTACATGCCTTAGCTTACCCATTAGGTGGTGTGTACCATATTCCGCATGGTTTAAGTAATTCATTAGTCTTGCCGCATGTGCTTCGTTTTAATGCATCTTCAGCGGAAGGTTTGTACCAAGAATTAGCGGCGGTTATTTTAGCTAAAGGCAATTTAAGCAATCCGGCTGAACATTTGGCGGATTACTTTTTATCATTAGCGGAGGAGCTTGGTTTGCCGACCAGACTCAGAGCCATGGATATTCCTGAGAATGATATCGAAAATTTAGCAGAACAAGCCATGTTACAGACTCGTTTGTTGATAAATAACCCGCGTGACGTAAACTTGCATGACGCGATGTCAATTTATCAGGCTGCGTATTAGGCCGCGGATCAAAAGCATTATGAGTGACTCAAAAAACAGCAATATTTCGCGTGACGACTATAAGTATTTTCACCCTTTGGAAACACGGTGGATGGATAATGATATTTATGGTCACGTTAATAACGTCACGTATTACAGTTATTTTGATAGTGCCGCGAATCATTACTTAATCGAACGCGGCGGTTTAGATATTCAAAACGCTGACATTGTTGGTTTTGTTGTGGCATCAAATTGTCAGTACGTATCACCGATCTCTTATCCTGATAGGCTAGAGATTGGGTTTCGAGTTAATAAGCTTGGCAACCGTTCAGTTGAATACGGTATGGCGGTTTTTAAATCTGCTGAACAGACTGCTTCTGCATACGGCAGTTTTACACATGTGTTTGTTCAGCGCAGTTCTAATCGTGCTGTTCCGATACCTGAATCAATACGCACAGCACTCGAAGCTGTGAAAATATAATTAATAAAATAAGAGGAATATTCATGGGTAAGTTACTCACCCCAGAAACCTTACAATCGGCCGTTGGAGAAGAAATAGGTGTGTCAGATTGGCACACTATTACTCAAGAAGATGTTAATACCTTTGCCGATGTGACGCTTGATCATCAATTCATTCATATTGATCAAGAAAAAGCCGCGCAAACGCCATTTGGTGGCACCATCGCGCACGGTTTTTTATCCCTTTCAATGCTGTCGCATTTTGCTGAAAATGGCTGCGGCGTAGGTTTAGAGAACGCAAAAATGGGCATTAATTATGGCTTTGATAAAGTCAGATTTATTCACCCAGTCAGAGTTGGTTCACGGATTCGAGGTCGTTCTTTATTGATGTCGGCTGAAGAAAAGTCCCCAGGGCAATTTTTGCTTAGAAAGGGCTTTACGGTTGAAATCGAAGGTGTGGATAAACCTGCACTGATGTCTGAATGGCTTGTAATGCAAGTTATTTGAAAAAAACTAAATATATAAATCAAAGAGATACAGATGACTATTAATTTTAATGATCAAGTTGCAATCGTTACTGGCGCTGGTAATGGTTTAGGTAAAAGCCATGCTTTGGCATTGGCAGCACGCGGCGCCAAAGTGGTAATTAACGATTTAGGTGGTGCTCGTGATGGCACTGGTGGGTCGAGTGAGGCAGCTAAACAAGTTGTTGCTGAGATTGAAGCAGCGGGCGGTGAAGCAATTGCCAACGGCGCAAACGTATCCGATTTCGAGCAAGTTCAAGACATGGTTAGTCAAGCGATGGATAAATGGGGGCGTGTTGATATTTTAGTGAACAATGCTGGCATTTTACGCGATAAGACTTTTGCAAAAATGTCGGTTGAAGACTTTCAAATAGTGGTTGATGTGCACTTAATGGGCAGTGTTAATTGTACTAAAGCGGTTTGGGACATCATGCGTGAGCAAAACTATGGTCGTGTTGTGATGACCACTTCATCCAGTGGTATGTACGGTAACTTTGGTCAAGCGAATTATGGCGCAGCAAAAATGGCCTTAGTCGGTTTAATGAACACCTTGGTGTTGGAAGGTAAAAAATACGGCGTTAATGTTAATACTTTATCGCCAACGGCTGGCACGCGCATGTTAGAAGACATTATTTCTGACAAACGCATTTTTGATGCGATGTCAGTTGAGTCGGTGACAGCTGGCTTGCTAACTTTATGCGATAAAGATGCGCCTAATCGCATGATTTTATGTGCGGGTGCTGGCGGTTATGCCGCGACACATATTTATGAAACAGACGGCATTTATTTGCCACCTGAACAGCAAACCCCCGAACAAGTTCGCGAAAATTTAGACGGTATTAATAGCTCTGACGAGCAACAAATGTTGACCGCTGGCTTTGAGCAAACCAATAAGTTTGTTACCAAGGCAATGGCACATTTTGGAATTAAACCTGAGTAATTTTGTGTCAGTGTCTCTTTAGTATTGGAAATAGCAGCGTCAATTCTTATTTTTTTAAGGCCTTTGGTTTATTTAAATCAAAGGCCTTTGTTGTGGGTTTTTTATAAAAATGGGTCTAATTTCATTAATAAATCCGTTACACTGACATAAAATAAGAATTACCGTTCTGAAACGAAACTGGTAACAATTTGTTGAACGCTTTGTTTTCTAGCTCTTATTTTAAAGCCTTTTTAGTCTTCATAAACGCTGGGAAACATCGATAGATAACCGCGGAGAAATCATGATTAGCTTCACTTTGAATGGCCAAACAGTACAAACTGATGATGCGCCAGATACACCATTGCTATGGGTCGTGCGCGACACATTTAAATTGAAAGGGTCAAAATTTGGCTGCGGTGCTGGTTTGTGTGGTGCTTGCACGATGCACATAGATGGCAAAGCCTCTCGTACCTGTGTCATGCCAATCGCTGCGGTAGATGGTAAATCAATTACCACAATTGAAGGCCTAGGAACGCCTGATGCAATGCACGCATTACAAGCCGCGTGGACCGAACAAGGTGTGCCGCAATGTGGTTATTGTCAGTCTGGGCAAATCATGTCGGCAGCGGCATTGCTTGAGTCTAATCCGAACCCGTCTGAGCAAGAAGTTGAGCAAGCGATGGCTGGAAATATTTGTCGTTGCGGTTGCTACCCTCGAATTAAGCAAGCGATCATGACGGTTGCACAAAATACCGCATCGCAGGAGCCGCTTCCTGAACTAAAAGCTACGGAGATTGTGTTATGAGCGATGTAATGAACGTATCTCGACGTGGATTTTTAAAAGTTGCAGGTATTACTGGTGGTGGTCTTGTGATGGGCTTTTCATTAACAGGCTGTGGCGCCGGGCCCGCACCGATAAGCAGTAAGGCTGGCGAGTTAACACCTAATTCTTTTATACAGATTACACCTGATAATATCGTGCGTTTTTTCTGCCCGCGCGATGAAATGGGGCAGGGGGTTACCACAGGCCTTGCAACATTGATTGCTGAAGAACTAGACACAGAACCATCAGACATTGACGTACATTTCGCGGGTGTTCATAAAGATTATGATAATCCAGAGTTCAGTGTTCAAGGCACCGGAGGTAGTACGTCAATTAAAGTGCATTATTTGCCTCTGCGTCAGGTTGCAGCAAATACACGTGGACTATTGTTGGAGGCAGCCAGCAGTCAGTTGGGTGTCGCCAAGTCTGAGTTGACAACGAATAATCGTCAAATCCTCGCCAATGGTGAGTCATATCCTTATAGTGATTTTATTGCAAAAGCAGCGCAGATGACCTTCAGTGGCGATGCGCCGCTCAAGGCAAAAGCTGATTTTAAATATATTGGCAAAGAATTTGCTCGCATTGATGCGCAAGCCAAGTCAACGGGCACGGCTATATATGGTGCGGATGTTGATATTGACGATATGCATCATGCGGTTGTTTTGCGGAGTCCTGTTGCGGGCGGCAAGTTGGTATCATTTGATGCGGCACAGAGTTTGGCAAGCCCAGGCGTTACCGACGTGATAGAAATCGACGCGGGTGTTGCGATTGTGGCTAAGCAATTTTGGCAAGCTAAGAAAGCACGGGATATGGTCAAAGCCGAGTGGGACTTGCCCGAGCTCGCGAACTTTAGCTCTGCAGATATTAAAGCGGATTATCAAGCGGCAATGAATGATGAAGAAGGCAGCGCTGAAGCCGAGCGTGGTGATTTTGGCGCGGCTTATGAATCTGCGTCACATACAATCAATCATGAATACTGGGCTCCTTATTTATCGCATGCACCTATGGAGCCGATGAATGCTGTTGTCAGAATAGAT
>CAZOBR010000114.1:0-7983 GCA_964578035.1 uncultured Gammaproteobacteria bacterium | reverse complement strand
TGAAAAGACTCTATTACATCAAATCTTAATTCCTGGAATCATGTTGATTGCATTTATTATTTCATCAAGCAACTCTGGAGATTTTCATGCGCTCTTTAAAGAGGCATTTATTGCGCGACAAGATTTAAAAATTGCATTGAGCCATGCTGAAAAAGCCAACAAATCTAAAACTCGCTTTTTAGCATCTGCCAGTCACGATTTACGACAACCAATTCACACTTTGTCACTGCTAGGAGCGGCTTTATCTCTGCAGTCACTCGATGATAAAAGTAAAAAGATATCGAACAATATTAATACCGCCATTAATAATATTGCAAACCAAATGGACAGCCTGCTAGACATCTCCAAACTAGATGCCGGGCTTGTTAAACATGATATTACTAGCGTTGATTTAACCAAACTGTTAACCAGGCTGGCAAATGAGTACGACGCCGTTGCGACCAAAAGAAACATTCTCATAAAGCGAAATTTTCATGACATCAAAGCATACACATTAACGGATATTGACTTAGTTGAGCGTATCATACGAAATTTGATTACAAATGCTATTAAGCACTCTCAAGGCGAGGAAATAACACTGAGAATCACAGCGCTTAATTCGTCATGGGTAGTTGCCATATGTGACACCGGAGAAGGCATACCGGAATATGAAGTTGAGCGAATTTTTGAAGAGTTCTATCAAATAGAAAATCCAGAGCGCGATCGCACTAAAGGCCTTGGGCTAGGCTTATCCATTGTCAAACGATTAACAGACTTGCTAGAAATACCGTTCAACTTCAAATCTACAGTTGGAGAAGGTACTCATGTTGAGCTAATCTTTGATTCTGGCATACCCGTTCAAACGCTCACACCACCGACAAACAATGAGTTAAGCTTAAATAGCTTAATTGACCTCAAGGTACTTTGCGTTGATGACGAAGCCGATGTCAGAGAAGCCATGAGCACCTTGCTGCTAAGCCTAGGCTGTGATGTTACAACAACGGACAGTACAAACAATGCGCTAAAACACGCAAAGTTAGAAAAACCAGACATTTTGCTAGCTGACTTTAGACTGATTGGACACGACGATGGCATCAAAACCATCACCGAGCTTAGAAAAATTTACCCAAATTTGCCAGCTTTGCTTGTTAGCGGTGACACCGCCCCTGAGCGGTTACAACAAGCCGAAGATGCCGGAGTTAAAATTTTTCATAAGCCAGTCAATGCTGAAAAACTAAAGGAAGAGATTTCAACTCTTGTTCACGCTCGGTAAATTAATGCGCGCATTGTAATACGCGCATTAATTATGAACTGGCTTTTAACTAAAGTTAAAGTGCTGCTTTAAGGGTAGAGCCCATTTCAGATGGATTAACCGTGACATGCACGCCTGCGTCACGTAATGCATCAATCTTAGATTGGGCGGTGCCTTGACCGCCTGAGATAATTGCACCGGCATGACCCATACGTTTTCCTGGAGGCGCTGTTACACCAGCAATAAAACCAGCGACAGGCTTGGTCATATTATCTTTGATCCAAGCGGCACATTCTTCTTCATCGGTTCCGCCGATTTCACCGCACATAACCACAGCTTCGGTTTCTGGATCGTCGTTAAACATTTTAAGTACATCAATGTGCTTCATACCATTGACTGGGTCACCACCAATGCCTACACAGGTGGACTGCCCCATACCGAGTTGCGTGAGCTGGTGCACGGCTTCATAAGTAAGCGTACCAGAACGTGACACAACACCGATGTTACCCTTCTTGTGGATATAGCCAGGCATAATACCGATTTTTACTTCTTCAGGCGTTATCACACCAGGGCAGTTCGGGCCGACCAATACAGTTTTGCTGCCCATTTTACGCATACGATCACGTGTTTTGATCATGTCGGCAACGGGAATACCCTCGGTAATACAGATAACCAGATCAAGCTCAGCATCGACGGCTTCATCAATCGCAGCAGCGGCAAAACGCGGTGGCACATATATCACCGAAGCATTGACGCCGTGTTGTTCTTTGGCTTCAGCAACCGTATTCAAAACAGGTACGCCTTGCACGGTTTGGCCTGCCTTGCCCGGCGTTACACCGGCGACAAAACAATCTCGGCCATGCGCGTATTCCAAACATTGAGTGGTGTGAAACTCGCCAGTATTACCAGTAATACCTTGAGTCACAATGCGAGTGTCTTTATTAATTAAGATTGACATATTCTTCTCCAACCAGCCTTAAGCTTTTACCGCCGCAGCGATTTTTTCTGCAGCATCGGCCATTGTCGTGGCCGTTTGTAGTTTCACATCAGACTCGTCCAAGATGGCGCGGCCTTTCTCAACATTAGTGCCTTCTAAGCGCACCACTAAAGGTACACTCAAACCCACTTCTTGGGCTGCGGCGACAATGCCAGCCGCAATAACATCACATTGCATGATCCCGCCGAAGATATTCACTAAGATGCCTTCTACTTTTGGGTTCGCAAGCATAATTTTAAATGCTTCTGTTACTTGCTCTTTATTGGCGCCACCACCCACGTCTAAAAAGTTTGCTGGTTCACCACCGTATAACTGAATGATGTCCATGGTTGCCATAGCGAGACCTGCGCCATTCACTAAACACCCAATATTGCCGTCTAGAGAAATGTACGACAAACCCCATTTAGAGGCTTCAACTTCGTTTGCATCTTCTTCCGTTAGATCACGGTATTCCATGATTTCTGGTTGACGGTAAAGAGCATTTGAATCGATGTTAAATTTAGCATCCAGTGCAATCACACGATTATCGCCGGTTACGATCAGTGGATTAATTTCAGCCAATGATGCATCTGAGCCCACAAATGCTTCGTATAGACCCGCAAGAAAATCAGCACCCTCTTCTACTGCTACATCAGGAATACCAATTTTAGCGCAAACGTCTTTGGCTTCATCACGATTAAGGCCATCAGTTGGGTCAACGTAGATTTTAAGAATTTTTTCAGGTGTAGCTTCGGCAACTTCTTCAATATCCATACCGCCTTCAGAGCTGCACATCAATACTACTTTCTGTGTTTCGCGATCGACTAACGCACCAATATAAAGCTCGTCTGCAATGTCAGCGCCTTCTTCTATATATAAGCGATTTACTTGCTTGCCCTCAGGACCCGTTTGCGGAGTAACAAGTTGCATTCCAAGAATGGCATCGGCGTATTCACGCAGTTGCTCTTTACTGGTTGCCACTTTCACACCGCCGCCTTTACCACGGCCACCTGCATGAATTTGGGCTTTGACTACCCATACATTTCCGCCAAGCTCGTCCGCTGCAGCCATTGCTTCATCAACAGAAAAACATGGCACGCCACGCGGAGTGGTTACGCCGTACTTCCTCAGGATTTCTTTACCCTGATACTCATGAACATTCATTATTTCTTTACCCTGTATATTTAGTGGTTAGAATTAGATTTTGAAACCTTTATATGTCTTCAATCGCTCTTGGTAAGTCGCCACAACTTGAGTTGAAACAAAACACCTTGAACGCTCAAAACGCAATATTAGTTGTAAATTTGGTAAGCACCTTTCTTCTAGGAAGCAGTCCCGCAAAACAGCCGAAATGATACTACTTTTTGTCGCGTTTCGGTAGGCGAATCAAGGGCTAGCGACTCTAAAATACAGTTAATTTGATTACGCCCTACTCGTAAATTCAAAAACACCAAGAAGCGATACTAATAGTCTCATAATTAGATTACTCTTAGATTTAAGCAACTCAATAACAACAATTGCGAATGAAACAATCACTACCATTATCGGGCTTGTCGACCGGATTTTTATTCGCTATTGCGAGTGCCGCGCTGTTTGCAATTCGTCCAATATTTGTAAAATTGGTGTACATCGAAGGCATAGATCCAACAACCTTAATTGCATTCAGAATGTTGTTTTCATTGCCTATTTACCTAATCTTTCTGGGCTTGCTGTTAAGAGACCCAGATAAACGCGCTCGACTTACAACTTCTTCGGTTATCGCAGCGGTGGTGATCGGTTTTCTTGGTTATTACTTTGCAAGCTTTCTAGACTTGATCGGTCTGCAATACGTAACATCGCAACTAGGTCGCTTGGTCTTGTATGTCTACCCTACTTTTGTGGTGTTGATTGGTGCAATGTTCTTTGGGCAAAAGATTACTCCAAAGCTGGTGCTTGCCATGCTGATCACCTACTCAGGCATTGCGGTTATTTTTGGTCATGATCTGCGAGAATATGGTAGTGACGTAATAAAAGGCTCACTCTTTATACTCAGCGGTGCGTTTTGCTTTGCAATTTATCTGTCGTTCTCAAAAAATTTAATCAGCCAGTTAGGCAGCCGCCTATTCACCTGTATCGCTCTGATTTCTGCTTCAATCGGCATTTTAATCCACTACAGCATTACGCATTCAATTACTTCACCCGAGGTAACACAAACTGGTTTGTTATGGATTTTGGTTATTGCGATCTTTTGTACAGTGATACCCACATTTTTTACCACCGCCGCTGTTGAGCGGATTGGCTCAAATAAGACCGGAATTATTTCGATGATTGGCCCTGCTTTTACCAGCGCCTTTGCGGTGATGATTCTCAGTGAAAGTTTTACTATTTATCACTTGCTCGGCATTTTACTAACGGTCTTTGGCATTTGGGTGCTGAGCAAAAGCTAGCAACGATACCTTATCTGTGAAACGCTAGTAACGCTGCGATTTAGTTCGTGCAACAGAATGCATATTTCGGCATTCGCCATCGGTTTGCTTAACGACCAGCCAGCCATCCTGGCTAATAAAATTTTTCTCTTTTGTGGCTTTGTCTAACTCAGGGCTACGAAAACGTTTTGGAATCAGGTCTAACTCATTACTCAAAATCATTTTACTGCGCCCTCGAATACAATCGCTTTGACTAAACTCTTGACCCAGAACATAGTAAGTATGAGCAACATGATGAATACCAACATCAGGATAGCCGGCATAACGGTTGATAGCAGGCGAAACATAAAATGGAACAATGCACATTGCTGCAAACTTATACCACCGACTATTGTCTTTTAGCTGTTGCGAAACAAAGTATAGAATGATGATGTATGAAAATGGCAATGCTATCGCTAGATAACGACTAACCAAACCATGCCCCAACCTGATTGGTGAGATGCTTATAACAAAAAAGGTCGTGAACACCATAAAACTCAATAATAACAGTGCAGCAATGTGATTAGCAGAGTATTGCCCTGCAACTCGGTTCAGTTGGCGTTGCGCAACAGTCAAAATACAGCAAATGAATGCCATAAAATAGACAATTGATGACATGCCAACAGCAACTGCCCAACGCATTGTTATGCCACTATCAAAAAACTGAGTCTGTTGAGCAACATAACGCGGGCTCGACAACATTATATTTACATGAGCACCCGAGTTTGCCACTGCATATATACGACCTAATACGGGAAACGAATCGCTAATTGAGAGAAAGAAAATTGTTTCGATCGCATAACCAACAGCCATAACAATGGTAAGTATTTTCACTGCTCTGAAACCGTCAAGCTGCCACATCAGCCACATAATCGCCGGAAAAAATGCCATGTAGGTTTCTTTAACACCGTACAACCAAAGTGTTGCGAGAGATATAACGAGCAATAAATAAGAGTTAACGTGACGTGCGTCCTTTTTCAGGTCTGCAATGTAGGCAGTCAATACCAGCATAATGCTAATAGGCAACAATGCCTGACTAGTCGGTAGTAACTGGAACGTCGCTCGAAACAACTCGCTATCGTAATACCACATAACGAAAAACAATACGGTTTGCCATAAGCCTATATAGCGCCAAACAAAATAGCCAAAAAACACACTTGCTAATACAGTTGGCAAGATAGTAGACAAAAAATAAATGATGACATTATCGGAAAACATCCAAATCAAAATAGCAGGAATACCCCAATTACCCCAACGTAGCCGGTGATGACTGTCATTCTCAAATGTGGAAAAATCGGCAACACTAACGCCCCGCGCCCAGTCCCATAAAACTACGTTATCCCATATATTTTCGGGTAGTGGTGCCATATGTAATGCTTTATGAATTTGAGCAAATACATAAAGGCCAACTACGACTAGAAATGGTAAAAATTTAACCAGCGTTTGTTTGTCAATTTTATTTATCATTATGAAATCTGGAAGGTCGAACAATTAAAATGTAATCAATATAATGAAGTTTAAAAGCTCGATATGTATTAGTAATGGTGTAGCAATTATTTTAGCACCGCTAAAAAGTCCAAGTACTCCTTATTGGGCTTTTTTGAACTAATTTTGCACCTGATAAAACTGTAAATTAGCGCCGTCAGGTGATTTTAAATTGATCAAGTTAACATTGCCATAAGGCGAGATGTTAGCTGACTTTGCTATGACCAAGTAGTCTTGCTCGGCTAGTTTGGCGATCGTTGTATCGACATTTGGCACTTCGAAACGTACCGCTAAAATACCCAGGTTCGGCGTGTGGCAACGCGCTGGCATAATCGTTGCCATCAATATCGATGATTTCAATGCTCTCTAGACAACCCACTGGTCCAGCAGTTGGGTAAACAATACCTGCATGATAAGCGACTTCGGTCGTCACACTCTTAGGTATGCCTAAGGGCATATTGACAGGTTTTTCCGATTTAGTCGGAGGGCCATCGAAGAAAACATCAAAGCCCAGAACGTTTTTATAAAATGCCATGGTTTGGTTTTTATCTCGCACCATTTGCATAAGATTAAACGGTGCTGAGAAGCGTTCCAAATCAGGGAATGTCGCAGGAATTGGTCTGTTTAGACGTTCATAAGATTGAACTTGAATACTGTCAGTCCCCTTGAAAATCACAATATTTAAATGAGACTTCCCAAATTGCAATTCGGTAATCGGCGTTTCAGTCCACCAGCCCATTTTGATTGCATCCTCATACACAGCCGACATGTCCTTCATGCGGACCATCAGACTAAAATAACAGCCAGTATCCCAAGCGCGTGCTCCTGGGCGCGTCGGGACTTTGGGACCCGCATCTTTAAAATCTACCAGTCTGATATAGCCTTCGGAGCGGTTTGCTTGTTTGAGTACTAAGGCATGTGCACTTGCACCGTCTGGCAAACCCCAAGCTGCGAGTTCATCAGCGCTCATGGATCCTTGCCATACGGTTAGATAACCACCAATCTCGGTAAAAAATCGTGCGGTTTGATCAATATTACTGACGCTTACCACCACTTCTTGCCACGGCTTAGTCGCCAGTGGGGCTGAGTTTTTTGTCACATCGTTTGGTATTTGCGCATCTGCTTGACCAACTAACGGCAAAGCGATTGAGACGAAGACAATCGTTAATAGAATTTTTAAGATCGGCATCGAGATATAGACAAATTTATTAAATGAATAAAATCATTCTAACTCATCTGTTGTGATCGTTCGAACAGGGTCAGCGATAATGAAGAATCATTCATTGGGTAAATCCTAAGACTATAAAAAAAGCCCCACGCTTTCGCAGTGAGGCTCTTTAAAAACTAACTAAAGATTTAATTAAGCTTTAGCGGCGTCTTTTTCTTTTTGCGCTGCAATTACTTCCTCAGCCACATTACGTGGGCACGGTAGGTAATTTTCAAATTCCATCGAGAATTGGCCACGACCTGAAGTCATTGTACGTAAATCACCAATGTAACCAAACATTTCAGCTAGCGGTACGCTGGCTTTAATGCGAACACCAGTTGGTGTTAGGTCTTGAGATTTGATCATGCCACGTCGACGATTCAAATCACCGATCACGTCACCCACGTTGTCTTCTGGTGAAAACACGTCTACTTTCATAATAGGCTCAATGATTTGCGCACCCGCTTTCGGCAAGGTTTGACGATAAGCACCTTTGGCCGCAATTTCAAAAGCCACGGCTGATGAATCCACCGCGTGGAAACCACCATCCATTAAGGTTACTTTAACGTCTTCTGTTGGGAAGCCCGCAAGTACACCTTTGTCCATAGAAAGAGCAAACCCTTTTTCAATGGCAGGCCAG
>CAZOBR010000113.1:0-8045 GCA_964578035.1 uncultured Gammaproteobacteria bacterium | reverse complement strand
ATAAGGGACGACAACGGGTAATAAATCATCGGTTTGTCGTAAACAGGTAACAGCTGCTTGGAAACGGCTTGCGTTACCGGATGCAAACGCGTACCTGAACCGCCTGCTAAAATAATGCCTCTCATGCTTTCTTTCCTCTTAAATTTGTTCTACTAACTAGTCGGTCTTTCAGTAAATTTTCTTGCCCGGCCAGGCTCAGTTTGACTCTAATTTGAACCTAAACGGCCGCCATCGTATTCACCCGACACTTTGGCAATCCAAGTGGCATTGTCGAGGTACCATTGCACTGTTTTTCGGATACCAGAGTCAAATGTTTCGTCTGGGGTCCAATTTAGCTCTCGGTCAATTTTAGCAGCGTCAATTGCATAGCGAGCATCATGACCTGGGCGATCAGCCACAAACGTAATTTGCTCTTGGTAAGCTTGGCCATCATCGCGCGGTTGAATATCGTCTAATATTGCACAAATAGTTTTAACCACATCTATATTGGTTTTTTCATTGTGCCCGCCCACGTTATACACCTCGCCGTTCTGGCCTTGTGTAACGATGCGCCATAGCGCCTTAACATGATCATCAACATACAACCAATCGCGAATGTTATCGCCTTTTCCGTAAATCGGTAGCGGCTCACCCGCAATGGCTTTTTGTATAATTAATGGGATCAATTTTTCTGGGAACTGAAACGGACCGTAGTTGTTCGAGCAATTAGATATCACCACAGGCAACTTGTAAGTTTTATTCCACGCGCGCACTAAATGATCGGAACTCGCCTTGCTCGCTGAATACGGTGAATTTGGCTTATAGCGCGTTGTTTCGGTAAACAAACCGGTGTCCCCTAAGCTGCCATAAACTTCATCGGTTGAGATATGATGAAACATAAAGGCGTCGTGCTTATCACCCGTCAATTGTTCATAATATTCGCGTGCAATTTGCAGCATGGTGTACGTACCGACAATATTAGTTTGAATAAACTCATCGGGACCATCGATCGAACGATCCACATGCGACTCGGCCGCTAGATGCATGACATAATCAGGCTGATACTGCTCAAACAAAGCACGAATGGCAGCACCATCAGTTATATCATTTTGGTGAAAGCAATGGCGTTCATTGGCATCTGCCCCACCCAGTGAATGCAAACTACCGGCGTAGGTTAATTTATCAACATTAACCACGCGCACATCGGTATCATTAATCAAATAACGAACCAAGGCTGAACCGATAAAACCTGCGCCGCCCGTTATTAATACTGTTTTACTCATTTATTCGTTTGCCTCATTGGTGGATCTATCGCCTGCTTTTGGCGATTCATTATTTCGATAATTCATGTTTAACAACATTCTGGGTATCATGATTTTTTCATCATTGAGCACACTCTCACAATGCGATACCAGCTGATTGGTCTGCTCCATTGCAGTGACCACCGCGCAATCAAACTCATGGCTGCTTGGTATATCACCAACAACACTTAAACCAAAAAAATCGCTACGCGATACGTCAGGCTGATAAACCGCAACCACCTCTAATTGACACGCTAAAGATCGCGTGTACGCAATCTCTGTTAAATCAGACAAACCAACCAACAAAATACGTCGATTGCCATTTTCTAAACATACATTAAATAACTGCGTATACGCGTCGCCTGATTGCCGAAATAGCGCTAACGAAGTGGAAAAAAAATCCGCAGTTAAACGCGCTTTTTCAGCAAAGCCCGTGGGTGTTAAATAATATAAATAGCGATTTGCTGGTGCCGTTGTCATTTTAATCCAGCCTTTTTTAACGCAACGTTTTAAATACGAATTGGCCAAACCAAGTGCGACCCCCATCTCTTGGGCTAAGTGACGTTGACTAATATCATCGTATTGCTCAATGGCTTGCAATAACTCCAAAGTAAGCTGACTTTGCTTATCTTGCGTTTGTGCATCCAACACAAAACTATCTGCTGTTTTATCAGCATTTTGTGTATTTTGATCGAGCTGTCTTGGTAGAGCGTTCATTCGGTGAACACTATAGGCACAGCCTATCCAAGAGTCAATTGTCGATTGAATAAATGCTCAGAGTTTAACAATAAAATTGTTTTCATTAATTAGCGCTTTTCGGGTAGTCTATTAGCTTTCTGTCTACACTAAGTCGTGTTTTAACTGAAAATTTATAGAGACATATGATTAAAAATAAGGCAATTATCGTTGGCAGCGGCTTTTCCGGCTTGTGTATGGGCATCAAATTAAAAGAAGCCGGCATTCACGACTTTATCATTTTAGAAAAAGCACCAAAATTAGGCGGTACTTGGCGAGAAAACATCTACCCTGGCGCAGAATGCGACATTCCTTCTGTGTTATACAGCTTCTCATTTGCAACAAACCCTAATTGGCAACGCAAATGGTCAGGTCAAGAGCAAATCCTTGAATACCAACAATCACTTGCTGAACGTTACCAGCTAGCGTCACACTTTAGGTTCAATCAAACGGTTAAAAGCGCTAAGTTTGATGCTGATCTGAGCATTTGGACAATACACTGTGATTCGGGTGATCAATTTCAAGCCCAACACTTTGTTAGCGCAATTGGTCAGCTGCATGAAGTCGCTCAACCAAACTTTGCGGGACTAGAAAACTATTTAGGTGAACACTTTCATGCGGCGCAATGGCGAAATGACATTAGCCTAAAGAGCAAAAATGTAGCCGTTATTGGCAATGCCGCCAGTGCAGTTCAATTAATTCCAGAAGTCGCTAAAGTGTCAAAAACATTGACGGTGTTACAACGTAGTGCGAACTGGATGCTAAAGAAGAACAATCGCGCTAACAGTAAATTTATGAAGCGGCTATATACCCTTTTTCCATTTGCTCAAAAAATCAGTAGGCTATTCATTTGGCTAAACGCCGAATTACTGTTGTTTCCTGCAATTAAAGGCACGCCTGTTGCTAATTGGGTCGTTAAACAAATGGCCTTGGCTAATTTGCGCAAGCACATAAAAGATCCCGAATTACGCAAAACCCTTACGCCAACTTATCCACTTGGTGCTAAACGAACACTTTTTTCTCATGAATATTATGAAGCCTTATCACGCGACAATGTTAGTTTAGAAACCACTGGCGTCGACTCATTCACAAACGGCGGTATTAAACTAAAGGACCAACGAGAACTAAAGTTTGACGTGGTCATTTTTGCTACTGGTTTTCAAACAAATCCTTTTTTACAATCAATTGAAATACGCGGTAAAAACAACATTCTGTTAAAAGAACATTGGAATAATGGCGCGCACGCATACCTTGGGATTCACACGCATGGCTTCCCAAATATGCACATGCTTTACGGACCAAACACCAACCTTAGTCATAATTCCATCATCGCCATGATCGAAACACAAGTGGGGTATATTATTAACGCAATCACCAAGTTAGAGTCGCAGCAACAAAATAGCCTTGATATTAAAGAAAGTGCTGAGTCGTCTTACAACAGCATTCTGCAAAGTAGGCTGAACAATATGTCGTTTAATAAAGTTGCGCAAAGCTGGTATTTAGACAACGGGAAAATCACCAACAATTGGGCTGGCAATGTTACCGAATACCAAAAGAAGTTAGCAACGATTGATTGGTCAGCATACAAACTGAATTAAGTAAGCACTTTTAAGCAGACAGTGCTGTTAATCTGCACTAGCGCGTTCAGTAAACGTAAAATGACTGGGACAATCTAATCTATGTAAACAAATTGTCATCGAACTGTCTTCGTTTGGTTACATTATTTATTTAATTTTCGTTTATCAAATTTACATAAACGCAAATAAATAACGAGTGTAGAAAACATTTATGACAACACAAAACAAAAACCGTTACTACCTAATGCGGCATGGGGAGAGCCTAGCAAATCGGCGCAGCCTAATCGTTAGCTACCCAAGTAACGCGCTTGATGACTTCGGCCTCACATCAATGGGTGCAAAACAAGTTATGCAAGCCGCAATGAACACCCGTCTTAACTCAGATACAATCATTGTAAGCTCTGACTATATGCGCGCCCGAGAAACAGCAATCATCATGCACAATGTGATCGACGTTAAAGAAAAAATCAAATACAACACAGGGCTGCGAGAAAGAAACTTTGGTGATTGGGAGCTTACAGACCATGCGCATTACCAAGAGGTTTGGAAAAACGACCTTACCCGACCCGACTTACCGATTAAAAATGTTGAACCTGTTTCGCAAGTACTCAAACGCACCCTGCATGTGATATGGTCACTGGAAAAGGAGTACGATGGCAAAGATATTCTCTTAGTCGGTCACGGCGATACCTTACAAATCTTATTAGCATATCATCATGGAATTAATGCACGTTTTCACCGCAGCTTAAGCTCAATCGGCAACGCAGATATTCGCGTATTATCGCGTTTAAATACTGGCTTAAAATCAATTGCCTAGTATTTCAATAATTAATGCACATTGCTAACTACATGTAATTTTCTAAACTGACATTTCGCACGAAGTAAGATATTCTGTCCAGAATCTTTTCACCTATTTGCACTTCGCCTTATGTCTGACATTGCAACAAATGCTCTCAATACCCATTACCGCGCTTGCCATCTTTGTGAAGCTATTTGCGGGCTTGAAATCAAAACCCAAGGCGACGAAATAATTTCAATCAAAGGTGATAAAAACGACCCCATCAGCCAAGGTTATATTTGTCCAAAAGCAACCGCAATTGCAGACATTCATAATGATCCTGACCGATTGCGCAAGCCTGTAAAACGAATTGCTAACGAATGGGTCGAAATTTCTTGGGATGAAGCGATTGATCTAACTGCACAAAAATTAGTCGAGACGCAAAAAGAACATGGTGACAACGCTGTAGCTTTTTATGCTGGTAACCCAGGTGTGCATAACTATGGCAACCTCACGCATGGTGCTCTATTGCGGCGAGCTTTAAAAACAAAGAATAATTTTTCTGCCACCTCGCTTGACCAACTACCCCATCAATTAATTGCCTACGCAATGTATGGGCATCAATTTTTGATTCCGATTCCAGATATCGATCACACAAATTTAATGGTGATATTTGGTGGCAACCCAATGGCCTCAAACGGCAGCTTAATGACCATGCCGAATGCCCCCAAACGCCTTAAAGCCATTCAAGAACGTGGTGGTAAATTTATTGTGGTTGACCCACGGCGCAGCGAAACGGCAGCGATTGCGGATCAACATCTATTTGTACGCCCAGGCAAAGATGCTTATGTATTAATGGCCATGATTAATACCCTATTCAATGAGGGCTGGGTAAATACAGGCCATTTAACGGATCAATTGCAAGACGTAGATATTGTGCGCAATGCAGTGTCTGGTTTTACATTAGAGTTAGCTGAACAGCAATCGGGTATTTCAGCCACTCAAATCAAAGATTTGACTAAACAGCTTGCACAGACTGACAAAGCCGTTTTGTACGGACGCATGGGTGTTTCTGTGCAAGAGTTTGGTGCCTTGTGTCAGTGGGCAATTCAAATTATTAATATTTTAATCGGTGCGCTTGATTCAATTGGTGGCGCTCTACCCACCTCGCCTGCCTTTGGCTATGTCACCAAAGGCTCGCACGGCGGTGGACACTTCAATGCGTTTCAATCTCGGGTTAGTGGCTTACCCGAGTTTGCTGGAGAGTTACCTGCCGTAGCCATGGCTGAAGAAATCCTCACTCCGGGTGATGGTCAGATCAAAGCAATGGTCACCATTGCCGGTAACCCGTTAGTATCCAGCACAAATACTGGCCACCTAGAGCGCGCATTTGAAAGCTTAGACTTTTATGTGGCATTCGATTTTTACATTAATGCCACCACTCGTCATGCTGACGTTATTTTGCCGCCAACTGGTCCGCTCGAGCATGACCATTACGACATAGCGTTCTTACGCCTAGCGGTTCGTAATAGTACACGTTATAACCCAGAGGTGTTCGCTGCACCTGAAGGCGCATTGCATGATTGGGAAATATTCAACGCACTCAGCGCCAAAGTATCTGAACTAAAAGGAACCGAGTTTCGCGCACTACCCGCGCCTGATCAACTGATTGATTATAGCCTGCAAAACGAAATGTATGGCGCGCAAAAAAACCCTGAGTCAGCACTTAGCCTTGATAAGCTCAAAGCGTCACCGCATGGCATTGACCTTGGTCAGCTTATGCCAAGCATGCCCGAGCGTTTATGCACGCAAAACGGCAAAATTCATTGTGCGCCTGAGTTTCTAATTAAAGATTTAGGGCGTCTCGCCGATGCTGCAAAACCCAATGGCGATCAACTATTGCTGATTGGCCGCCGCCACGTGCGCAGCAACAACTCGTGGATGCACAATTATCGCCGTTTAGTAAAAGGTAAACCACGCTGGCAGTTAATGATGCACCCGGATGACTTAGCCGCGCGAGGCATTGAAAGCGACACTCAAGTAACTATTGAGTCTCGTGTTGGCAAAGTCACGACCACGGTGATTGCAACCGACGAAGTGATGCCTGGCGTGGTCAGCTTACCGCATGGCTGGGGGCATAAACGTAATGGTGTAAAAATGCGCATTGCACAAGAACAAGATGGCGTTAATTGTAACGAGTTAACCGACGACAAATTAATTGATAAAGCCTGCGGCAATGCCGCGCTAAATGGTGTGCCAGTCACAGTTGTGGCCGCTTAATTTATGACCATGTTCAGAATTTTAATCATCACATGCGTGCTATTTTTAAGTGCTTGCGGCAACTCTAATTCGGTAAAACAGAAAAAGATAATTGTTATCGGCGACAGTATTTCAACCGGTTATAACATTGCTGAGTCGTGGCCCAGTCGGCTACAGAAATCACTGAATGTAAGGCTAAACAATCATAGTGTTAATGGCGAACAAACTGAATATGGCCTAGAAAATATTGAGGCTTTGCTAGAGCAACAAAAGCCGACTCATGTGATTATTTTATTAGGCACAAACGATGTGTATAAGGGCAGCGCAAACACGGCTATTAAAAATCTTAACGCAATGGTTAGCATATCCAAAAAGTATGATACCCAAACAATAGTGTTAACTATCCCACCCTCATTAGGGTCTGAAACAGCTCAGCAAAGCACTCGCGCAATTAACCAAGCAATAACAGCAATGGCCAGTGACGTAATTGTGATAGATGTGTTTGCCGCCTTTGAATATGCACTGAAAAACTCACAACAACCTCTCTTGCACGACAAGGTTCACCCCAACGAGGCCGGACAAGAGTTAATTTTTAAAACCGTTTTAAATACGCTCCAAGCACCAAGCACTTAGTCCATTAATTCCATAAGCGTTGCGCGCATCTTAAAGCCAAGCTTTTCATAATACTCAATAACCGCTTCATTGCCTTGGCCGACTGACAAACGAATGGCAGTAGCTTGATGTGACTTCAACCATTCAAGCGCTTGCGCGATCAGCAATGAGCCGTAGCCATTCTCACGATTTGTTGGCGACACATAGAGTGAGTCAATTTCACCAAGCCCATTATTCATCGACGCAACGCAAAAACCAATTAGCTCATTTGCTTGGCTTGCAACAAATACAACGAGTTTATCTTTCGCAACCAATTCCGCTTTACGTTTAGCAAAGTTATTGCTTTGATAATAATCATCAAAATCAATAGTCTTGCTGTGATGATAGTCTTTTAACTCATTCCACAGCGGTTCAATGAGGTCTAAGTCGTCAAGCTTAAGGCGCGTGACATTCATTAATGATTACCTGAGACTAATTGATAATGCTCGACCGTCGGAAAAGGTTCATAAAAATGATGTAATACAGCTTTCCATTGTTGGTATTCGGCCGACTCTCTAAAGCCCTTGGTATGATCATCAAGTGTTTGCCAGTGTACTAGTAGAATATAGCGATTGGCTTGCTCGACGCATTTTTGCAACTCATGCGACATATACCCTTTCATGCTGGAAATGATTGCTTGAGCTTGATCAAATGCAATTTCAAAGTCGGCTTCTCGACCAGCTTTAACATCTAATATAGCCACTTCGAGCTCATTACCTTGTGGCTGATAATACGCAAAACGCGGAACGGTTTTTCCATCGACCT
>CAZOBR010000112.1:0-8074 GCA_964578035.1 uncultured Gammaproteobacteria bacterium | reverse complement strand
GCGCAGCAGTCGTTCTGCTGTCAAACATTGCAACACAGAGTGGAGGACTTTTGACCCTTTATGCCCTCGGGTGAAACCCTTTAGGGGCGGGCCTTTGCGTCACACACTCTGCGTTATTGCTCATCGAGTTAGAATGACTAACCCTGATTCGCAAATGCCTTGATTGTGCAACGCAAAGACGCCGCCAAAGGCAAAATCGATTAAATCAGAGGTTCCTTAGCTCTAACTCGGAATCTGGGCTCGAAATATCAACTAGTCTTTAATAGAAAAGCTTATGCCTGCATTATTTTGTAAGCGCTCTAACAAGGCATCGCCCATCGCACTTGCTGGGGTCCAAAAGCCACCGCCCACTTTCAAGGCATCCAATGCTAAACAAACGCCTGACTCTGCAAGCATTTTAGACGTTGATCCATAGCCAGGATCAGAGTCGCCCATAATAGTAGCAACCAACGACTGACCATCGCTAGTGTCACCATTAAATTGAATATGGTAGAACCCTGGGTCTTGCTCATCAACCTTGGGGCCTTGGCCTTGTGACGGCAAAACAAAACCCAAAAAACTTCTACCAACACCCGTTAAGCTGGTTAATACAATGCCCTTAACAGCTGATGAAATAGCTTTAGCCGTGGTATAACCGGCAATACCTTTTGCAGTAGCCATGGTCTCGGTATAACTAAATTCTTCACCATATGTGAACCCCATTAAGGCGTTTGAGCGGCGCACAATACGCGTGTTAATTCCCGCCATCAAAAATGGCGCAGTCCACATGTTTAACTCTTTGTTAAACACCACACCCTGTTGATCTTGCTTATCAACTCCCCTGATACTTGGGTCAGGATTTAATGCATAAGGGTTGAGTAAAATGCGTCGAATATTTTTATCTTTTACTGCCAGCTTAACAATATTAATCATACTGGCTATAGTCCCACCGCTAATACCGCCTTTGGCTTTGATTAATGCGAAATGCACATTCTTTAAATAGGTACCTAAGCGTTGTTTAGCCTGCTGTTGAAAATAATAGGTACCCATATCGGATGGGATAGAGTCAAAACCGCAGCTGTGCACAATTTTTGCGCCTGATTCAACAGCAGTGTCATGATGAGCATCAATCATTTCACGCATCCATGGCACTTCGCCGGTTAAATCAACATAATGTGTGCCTGCCTTGGCGCACGCTTCAACTAACTTAGAACCGTAATACGCATACGGCCCAACGGTTGAGATAATAACGTTGGTATTGGCAACCAGTTTATCAAGCGAGTCACTGTTGTCACTGTCTGCTAACTCGCCTTGTGTTGAACTGCTGTGATCACCAATAAACTCACGTACGTCATTCAGCTTATCTGGGTTGCGACCCGCGATACCCCATTTAAGACTGCCATCTGAATAGTGATCGAATAAGTGCTTCGCTACCCATTTGCCGGTAAACCCCGTTGCGCCCCAAACCAGTAAATCGTATTTTCGTTCAGCCATTAATTTCAATCCATATATATGTTGTCATGTTAAGACTCACAAAACTTGCTATAACTTATTGCTACGAATGAATTCAGCAACCACTTCAGCCAATTCTTCACCTTTATCTTCCTGCAAGAAATGCCCGCCGTCTTTGATGGTCACATGCTTTTGACCCTGTGTTCCCGGTATCATTTTCTGAAAACGTTTATCGCCACCCGCCGTAATTGGGTCTTGATCACTAAACGCGGTTAAAAACGGCTTATCAAACACGCTCAATGTTTGCCACGCTTGACGATTAGATGCTGTGGCTGGGTCGTCTGGCGAAATAGGCACCAACATTGGAAACTGCCGAGCACCCTTTTTGTAGCTTTCATCTGGGTATGGGGCATCATAAGCAGCAACCACATCATCAGACAATTCGGACACAGTGGCTCCCTGAATGATACCGCCAATTGGAAACACAGGCACGGTTTGTGAAAAGTTTTGCCACTTCATAAATGCTTCACCGGGGCTAACATCACCCGTTGGTAAAAATGTGTTGCCTGCCACCACACCAGAAAATCGATCTGGCTGTTCGGCGACTAAGCGTAAACCAATTAAACCGCCCCAATCTTGGCAAAACAACACCACGCCATTTAAATCCATCGAATTTAGCCAGCGAGTCATCCAGTCAACATGATTCTGATAGGTGTAATCAGTGCGCTGAGTTGGCTTATCAGAACGGCCAAAACCAATAAGGTCAGGCGCTATCACGCGATGACCGGCCGACAATAGGCCAGGGATCATTTTACGGTACAAAAAAGACCACGACGGCTCGCCATGCATTAATACCACAGGCGTTGCTTGTTCTGGATTACTTTCTGGGCTTTCATCGATATAGGCAACGCGAAGCTGGCCCCCTTCGCCATCGTCTACATTCGTGTAATGTGGCTCGTACGGAAAATCAGGCAGCTTATCAAATCGATCGTCTGGTGTTCTTATAAAACGCATATACTGCCTCATTTAGTAATTTAATCGCTAGCGAGGGTTAAATTCCCCGTGGCTTGCCACGGGATAGATTTTGCTTCGCAAAATAGATACCCCGCTGCTTGCGGCGGGGAGTTTCATTTGTCGCTTTGTATACTAACAAGGACGAAGTTAAAGTACAGTGAGGTTAATCTAGGAAATGCAATACAGCCTAAAAGTTTAGTCTTGGGCCAAAAATACTACAGAATATATTGTTAACTTAGCTACTTACTAGTCAAAGTGGTAAACTAAATGCTTAATTACGCCAATAATGCTGTTTTTCTAGGCACCTTTTAATGCTTTATAAAACCTACCCACATCTATGTCACTGAATAAAAACATAACGCCCCTCGAAATCTTTGCACAACACTCGAGCAACACGCCTGATAAAGTTTATTTACGCCAGCCAATTAATGGTGAAATAACCGATTACACATGGGCAGACGCCTATGACCAAACATTACGATTGGCACAAGGGTTGCTGTCACTTGGGCTAAAAAAAGGTGACCGTGTCGCTATTCTTGCAGACAATTGCGCCGAATGGTTTATCAGTGATTTTGCAATTAGCGCAGCAGGCTTAGTCTCAACCCCGATTTACCCAACCGCCGGGGAAAGTGTTATTCGGTATGTGATTGAGCATTGCGAAGCCAAGGCAATCATTGTTGGTCGCATTGCGAAACCTGAGTTAGCGCAAAACGCAGTGCCTGCGGATGTATTAAGCATTGGCATGAGTACCAGCAAGGTTAATTGGCAGCATAGCATTCCTAGTTTAATTGCAGATAATGCGCCACTTGAACAAGTTCATCAGCCAGATATGGATGAGAACTTTTCGATTGTGTACACATCGGGTTCAACTGGTGACCCAAAAGGCGTAGTTCTTACTTATGCGAATGTGTGCTTTACGGGTGTTACAGCTTCGGATTTTTTCTGCGGTGCAGGCGACGGAGAACGATTTTTATCGTATTTACCATTAGCGCATGTTGCAGAGCGCGCGTTGGTGGAATACACCAGTTTATACGCTGGTGCAACCGTCACATTTAACGAATCTCTTGACACATTCATCCGCGATTTACGCGACGCAAAAGTGACATCGTTCTTTTCTGTGCCGCGCCTTTGGGTTAAGTTCCAGTCGCAAGTATTAGCTAATATCCCGCAACGCAAACTTAGCTTGCTATTAAGCATTCCAGTTGTCAGCACCATCATCAAGAACAAAATCAAAGGACAGCTCGGCTTTGCAAACTGCGCTCTTTATGGTAGCGGCTCTGCGCCGATTTCGCCATCAATACTTAGTTGGTATCACAAGCTTGGTATTGATATCGCTGAAGGTTGGGGGCTGAGTGAGACCTTTGGTTTAGCCACAACCAACCATCCGTTCAAAGCCAGTAAACTTGGTACCATTGGTCATGCGTTCGAAGGTTTCGAGGTGAAACTCTCAGAACAAGGAGAGGTGCTCGTTAAAGGCGGAAGCATCTTTAAAGAGTATTACAAGAACCCTGAAACAACGGCCGAAACCTTCACCGAAGATGGCTATATGCGCACTGGCGATAAAGCCGATATTGACGCAGATGGCTATTTAACCATTACCGGCCGAGTTAAGGATTTATTCAAATCAGGTAAAGGTAAATACATTGCACCAGTGCCAATCGAATCAAAATTAGCAAGCAATGTACTGATTGAGCAATTATGTGTAATGGGCAGCGGCTTGCCCAATGCAATGGTAGCAGTTGTGCTAACAGAAGATGTTGCGAAAGAAATGAGTAAAGATGAAATCGCAGAGTCATTGATAGAAACCATTACCGACGTCAATAAGCAAATTGAAAAACACGAAGTCATTGGCGGCGCAATGATTGTGTCGGAGCCTTGGACAATTGATAACGGCTTGCTGACACCAACAATGAAAATTAAACGCGATTTATTAGAAAATAAATACTTAAGTAAGTTTGAGAATCAAAAGGCCGAGATTGTTTGGGAGTAAATTTGAGCGGATAAGATCAGCATACTTTGTAGCTTATTAAAAACCAACTCATAAGAATCAAGCACACATACCAATATATCTTGGATGAGATTGGATACGTTTGATCCATTGCTGTATTGCTGGATAAGCGCCTAGATCAAAGCCGCCTTCATGCGCAACATGGGTATAACCGTACAAAGAAATATCTGCTGCGGTTAATTTATTACCGACTAAATAGGGAGTTTGAGCTAACTGCTGCTCCATCACGGCCAATGCTTTATGACCACCCTCTTGCTTGGCCTCATACTCAGCTTTTCGGTCATCCGGCAGGTCTAGATATTTAGCGATAAATCTTGCGACGGCAATATAAGGTTCGTGACTGTATTGCTCAAAAAACTGCCATTGCTGAATCTTGATACTCTGATACAAGTCACTTCCTGCAAGCTCGGACTCAGCTGCGAGAAAGTTTAAGATTGCATTTGATTCAGAAATAAACCGACCATCATCTAGCTCAAGTAATGGGATTTTCGCGTTTGGGTTTTTCTCAAGAAATGAGTCCGACTGAGTTTGCTTAGCAAGAATATCAATTTCAACCCATTCATGCTCTATACCCAACAAAGCAGTCACTAGCTTAACTTTGTAGCAATTGCCGGATTGAATATCGCCGTATATTTTCATACAAGCAATACTAGTGCGTCACTGTCGAACATACAACAACACAACCCCTCACTATGCATCGACCTAACCAAGGCTTTGCAATTCCCTGTTCTCTACAGCTGATTTTTAATTTATGTAAAAGCAGCTAACTAATTCGTTCTTGCGGTCTGTTCTATATCTTTAATACTGTCGTAATAACTAAAAACACAAAAAGCCCTACCGCTTTCACGATAGGGCTTTTTGTTTTACTGCTTCGAAAAACTACTTATTCTGCAATCACACTCTCTGGAGTGTCTTCATGTGCGTCAAAAGCGGCTTCTGCATCAAGCGTTTCTTGAGTTAGAAGCGCGGCCAGTTCGGCTTCTTTCTCTTCAGCTTCTTGACGACGGCGTACGCGATCTTCGTGATAGGCTAAACCAGTGCCCGCTGGAATCAATCGACCTACCACAACGTTCTCTTTCAAGCCACGTAAGTGATCCACTTTGCCAGCAATCGAAGCTTCGGTGAGTACCCGTGTGGTTTCTTGGAACGATGCCGCTGAGATAAACGACTCAGTCGTCAATGATGCTTTGGTAATACCTAACAGCACTGGCTCTGCTTTCGCTTGTGCAAGATCATCTTTTGCCGCTTTCTCGTTAGTTTCTAACCAACGTGTGCGCTCAATTTGCTCGCCGGGTAGCAGTCTTGTTTCACCTGGTTTGGTGATTTTCACCTTACGTAACATCTGACGCACGATTACTTCAATGTGCTTGTCGTTGATGGTTACACCTTGTAAGCGATAAACATCTTGCACTTCGTCAACAATATAGTCGGTTAGCGCTTCTTTGCCTTTCAGAGCTAAGATGTCTTCAGCGACTGGAGAACCGTCTACAACGATTTCGCCTTTTTCTACCGTTTCACCTTCAAATACGTTGATGGTGCGGCCTTTTAAGATCAAGGTTTCAACTGACTCGCCGTTTGTATCGGTGATAACCAAACGCTGTTTGCCTTTGGTTTCTTTTCCGAATGACACAACGCCAGAAGCCGTTGCCATAATGGCGGCGTCTTTTGGTTTACGTGCTTCAAACAGTTCAGCAACACGTGGTAGACCACCGGTAATATCGCGTGTTTTAGATGAGGCTTGTGGAATACGTGCCAGTACATCACCAACACCTACTTTTTGACCATCATCTACCGTTACAATCGCACCCGCTTGCAGCGAGTAACGCGCTGGAACATCAGTGCCTGCAATCATTAACTGCTTGCCACGACCATCTACCAATTCAATTACTGGTTTCAAATCACGTGCTGAACCACGGCGCTCTGAAGGATCAATCACTTCGTATGAAGTCACACCTGTGATGTCATCCGTTTGCTTGTTGACCGTCATACCCTCAGTCATTTCTGAGAATTTAACTTTACCGCCAACCTCGGTAATAATTGGGTGAGTATGTGGATCCCAATTTGCAACAATTTGACCTGCTGAAATTTCATCACCATCATTCACTTGCAAGATGGCACCGTATGGCAACTTATAACGCTCGCGGTCAGAACCATTAAGGTCTTGAACAATCAGCTCACCGGAACGTGCAACCACTACTTGCTTCTTATCTGAATTAACAACTGAACGAAGGTTTTCTAATTTAACCGTACCGTTATTGTTGACCTCAATATTTGAGACAGATGCACCGGCTGTTGCCGCACCACCAATGTGGAAGGTACGCATGGTTAACTGTGTACCCGGCTCACCAATTGATTGCGCCGCGATAACGCCAACGGCTTCACCACGATTCACCAAGTGACCACGTGCTAAATCACGGCCATAACATTTTGAACAAATACCGTAGCGCGTGTCGCAGGTAACCGCTGAACGGACGATCACTTCGTCGATATTGTTTGCTTCAATTGCATCAAAGTAGGCTTCGTTAATCATTTCACCCGCTGGAACAACCACTGACTCATCAATATTGCTGATAACGTCACTGACTACCGTACGACCTAGAATACGATCGCGCAATGGAATCACTACGTCGCCACCTTGCACAAGGGCTTTACGAGACACACCATTTTCAGTACCGCAATCCTCCTCAGTGACAACTAAATCTTGGCAAACATCAACTAAACGACGAGTCAGGTAACCTGAGTTCGCAGTTTTCAATGCCGTATCGGCCAAGCCTTTACGAGCACCGTGAGTTGAAATAAAGTAGTGAGACACGTTCAAGCCTTCACGGAAGTTAGCTGTAATCGGTGTTTCGATAATCGAACCATCCGGCTTTGCCATCAAACCACGCATACCTGATAACTGACGAATCTGCGCGTGTGAACCACGAGCACCCGAGTCGGCCATCATGTAAATAGAGTTAAACGACTCTTGCTCTACCGTATTGCCTTCAGCATCTTCAACTTCATCCGAACCTAGGTTGTCCATCATTTTGTTAGCGATGGTTTCTGAAGCGCGCGTCCATATATCAACAACTTTGTTGTAACGCTCACCATCGGTTAACAGACCTGACGAGAACTGCTCTTGAATGTGTTTTACTTCGTCTTCTGCGTCATCAACAATGGCGTATTTTTCGCCTGGTACAACCATGTCGTCAACACCAATTGAAATGCCCGCTAATGCCGCATTACGGAAACCGGTATACATCAATTGGTCAGCAAAGATAACGGTCTCTTTCATACCCACTGTGCGGTAACACAAGTTGATCGTTTCAGAGATCGTTTTCTTTTTCATCTTCTGGTTGATTGCCGAAAATGCCATACCGTCAGGGAGGATTTCAGACAACAATGCACGACCGGTGGTTGTGTCGTAACGCTCATTGGTCGTTACCATTTCACCCGTTTCGGCATCCGGCAAAACCTCTGTGATACGCACATTAATCTTGGCATGTAAGGCAATTAGGCCAGCATCGTATGCGCGACGCACTTCATCAACGTTAGCAAAGGTTTTACCTTCGCCTTGTACGTTAACCATTTCACGAGTCATGTAATACAAGCCCAACACAATATCTTGCGATGGCACAA
>CAZOBR010000111.1:0-8112 GCA_964578035.1 uncultured Gammaproteobacteria bacterium | reverse complement strand
CCTTTTGGAGCAGCGCATTACAATCGAATGCGCGGTTTGAGTCAAGTATTTTTTTGCTTAATACTCTTCACTGAGTGGGTCGTTTGGATCTGCGGCGGGAACATAGTCTGCGGGTAATTCACTGCCTTCGCCAAATAGGAACTTTTCCATCTCGCCAACAATCATTTCTTTGGCTTTTGGGTCCATTGGGTTTAAGCGATATTCGTTGATTAACATGGTTTGATGATTTACCCATTGATCCCACGCTTCTTGCGAAATATTGTCGAAAACGCGTTTTCCGAGTTCGCCGGGCCAGGTTTGAAAGGCGAGGCCTGGGGCTTCTTTGTTGAGTTTATGGCAGTGTACAGTGCGTGACATGGTTAGTATTTCTCGAGTAATTTTTTAACGGGCGCGGCGAGGCCTAACGCGGTATCTGATTGCGATTTATACCATATGCTGTGCGTTTCGGCGACGACATCTTGTGCATGTTTAATGCGCGCGAGCACGGGTGTTATTTCTAAATGAAAATGACTGAAGGTGTGTTTTAGCATTGGCAGTGTTTGCAGTGTTTCTATTGTGAGTTCGTTGATCTGTATCTCATTGTCTATCTTGCTCACCTGTGGCGGGCACCATAAGCCACCCCAAACACCCGAGGGTGGGTTTTGTTGTAGCAAAAACTCGTCTTGCTCATTCTTGATCAACAACATGTAGGTTTGTTTGGTGGGTTTATTGGTCTTAGGTTTTCCATGCGGTAATTCTTTTACGCGATCTTGTGCAAATGCTTTGCAACCCGATTGCAGTGGGCAACTCGTGCAATTCGGTTTGCTGCGAGAGCAGAGTGTGGCGCCAAAATCCATAATTGCTTGCGTGTAAATGTGCACGTCTTTATTGGGTGTGTTGGCGTCGGCTAATTCCCACAATTGTTTCGCGACGTCTTTTTTGCCGTACCAGCCTTCAACCGCATAGTAGCGTGCCAACACGCGCTTTACATTGCCATCTAAAATCGCGTGGCGTTGGTGTTGCGAAAACGCCAGTATTGCCCCAGCAGTAGATCGGCCAATGCCGGGTAGGGCGAGCATTTCATCAAACGTGGTTGGAAATTTGCCAGCAAAATCATTGGCCACCAATTGCGCAGTTTTATGCAAATTACGTGCGCGCGCGTAATAACCTAGCCCAGTCCAGAGGTGCAGTACTTGATCGGGTTTGGCGTTAGCGAGTGCTGTCACATCTGGAAACTCCGCCATAAAGCGTTGGTAATAGGGGATCACCGTTGCCACTTGCGTTTGTTGCAGCATGATCTCAGACACCCAAATGCGGTAAGCATCGCGCGTGTTTTGCCACGGTAAATCATGTCGTCCGTGTTGCGCATGCCATTTCAGCAGTTGTTTATTGATGATTGTGATGGGTGGCATAAATAAAAAGTAATTAGATAATCAAGTTCATCGATAATTTGTTTGTCGTATTGCAATGATACAGCCAGTTCACTACAGTGCATTGATAAAATGAAATTGATGTTTGAAAAAGCTGGCTTGCGTCGGCTTTTTTCTTATGATCCAAACTATGAAAATACAGAAACTCTTGGAATTGTCTTTGTTTGCGTTGCTTGTTGCTACAAGTGCGCTGTGGCTAAGTATTGGCAATGCGTCTGATACATCAAAATATTATCCGCAAACCAAGAATTGGGCTTTTGTGGATTCGCGTGTGAATTTATCGCAATTTGTGTTTCATGACCGTAATGTAAATGGTGTTTACGATTTAGGCGATATTGCGATGTCGCAAATACGTATTGAATTGCATCGCTTACTTGAAGACGACACCTATGAAAAAGTATCGCATTCTAAAACTAATGGTAATGGCTTTGCTAATTTCAGAACGTGGCTGAACAAGCCTAAAACAACGATTAATACGCCAGGGCAGTATCGTTTTAGTATTATCGTGCCGCCCGCTTGGCGCGTTACCACTGGAGCGACCTCACAAACAGTGACGATTTCAGAACGTTTGTATACGCACAGTCAATTATTTTTAGAAGATTATTTAAAACCCATTGGTGTTGCGCCGGTGTTGGCAATTATTGGCACAAGCAATCAAAGCGGCGAAGTGCGCGTGAGCGATGTGCAAGGCAATGAAGTTGCTGTACAAGAAGTGGCCGCAGGGCAGGCCTATCGTTTTGAGTTAGACGCTGGCGAATATACGGTTGCCAACGGTGCAACTGCAACCCAAGTCGAATTAAGTAATTTACCTGTGAATATTGGTCAGTTAGAAAACCGCAGTGAACTTGGCGGTTTGTTTGGTGGTAAAGCTCGAACCGCGACATTTGATGATTTGCCAAAACACGGTTTATATAAAATACCTGTCGGTTATCAACGGCTGGCATGGGCAGACATCAATAGTATTCGCCGCGACTTTAGTTCTGGCACAAACCAAGGCTACGTTAATGGCGTGATTTCGGGTAATTATGTTGCGTATACCTCGCAGGCTCGGCATGGCGAAATTTTATCGAGTGTGCCATTCGATTTTGACAGTGTTTACTTAAGCGTGGCGTGGCGCCAAGCCGAAGGGCAAGAGGTGCTAATTGAAATGTGGCGCGGTGACGAAAAAGTCGTTTCTGACCGCTTTCGTTTATCGATTCTCGGACCTATTAAATACGAACCAAAAGTTAAAGATGTCACTCGAGTGCGCATTGCGCCAATTAACGGCTGGCAAATTGTGCTCGACGACTTAACGATTGTTCGTTGTGAAAACTGGTGGTGCCGCTTTTAAATTTCTATTTTGTTAGTAAGATAATTAGGCGTTGCGTAAATCATCGGCAATTTTATCTGCAGTGCGCAACGCCAAGGCTTGAATCGTCAGCGAGGGTGAATCACCCGCACCTTGAGTTGGCATAACACTGCCGTCGCTTATATAGCAATTGCTTTGCCCATGAACTTTTCCAAAGCGATCTACCACCGACATTAATGGGTCATTCCCCATGCGGCAGGTGCCTGCAACATGGGTGGCCGACGACCTGTTGCGAGTTGTGCTCGTATAACGATGCTGCAAACCAGGCGTTGCATCTACCCAGGCACGAAGTTTGTCTCGCATTACGTCCAGTGTGTGATGGTCTTGTTGTGAATACACATTGTGAATATTCAGTTTAGGCACACCGTCATCGTCATTTTTGTCACTTAAGAATACGCGGTTAGTTGCTACTGGCTCTTGTTCAGTAATGCCAAACATATATAGGTCACGGCCGAACTGATCGCGCACTTTTTGCTTGTGCGCGCGGCCAATGCCGTTGACCTTTTCGGCAAATCTTGATGGGCCGATGCCCGGGTGTAAAAAGCCTGCAGAACCTAAAACAAAGCCGCTGGTCTTGGCGTTAATTGGGTAGTAAAAATCCCAGACGCGTGAATCCAGTGGTGGGCCTCGATGGGTTTGAAAATCCAACTCCACTTTAGGGTGGGTAAACGACATCACGGTTTCCATAAAGTAGCGCCCAACTTGGTCGTGTTGGTTTGCGTAACTATGGTTTAGTTCGTTGTTTGGGCTGTGTAACATCAAGCGTGGCGTTTCTAATGCACCGCCCGCTAGAACGTAAGCCTTAGCGCTTAGCGTAAGCGCTTGCTGTGTGTTTTGGCATTCAAGCCCACGTATTTCACCACTGTTATCAAGGCTTAGTTTAAGCACACGCGTTTCTGTAAATAGCTTTAAATTGTCGGTTTTTTCGGCACGCGGAATAATCGCTTGATCAACACTCGATTTAGCACCAAACACACAGCCAAAATTACAACCACCGCTGTGTTGGCAGGGCGTGCGGCCGTCGATACTTTGGCTTGGTAATGCCAAAGTATTTGCTTGCACAGTAAACCCTGCTTTTTTAGCGGATTCAGCCAGCAAAACACTGCGTGGTGATAGTGCGTGAGCTGCTGTCGGAAACGCCTCTCGATCTGGTTTGAACGGATTGCCAACTTCGCCTGCCACGCCTAAGAGTTTTTCTGCTTGTTCGTAATAAGGTTTTAGATCAGCGTAGTTAATTGGCCAATCCAGCCCGACACCAAACTGACTTTTGATATTAAATGTGTGTTCGCCAAAGCGGTGAGCCTCACCTTGGTAATGCAAGGTGCTGCCACCCACACCATGTACGCGGTGGTAGATAAATGGTCTACGTAATGCTTCTTTATTATTTCGTGTATAGGGTGTTCGATAACCACGGTTAATAGTTAGTTCTTCGCTGCGCGCCTTATCTAGTGGGTCATCGCGAGTTTCCCAATTTGCGTAATTTTGAACATAATCTTTACGTGGGTCAAAACGCGGCCCTCGTTCGATTAAGCCTACTTTAAAACCGAGTTCACAAAGCCGTAATGCGGTCATACCGCCGCCCGCACCCGAACCAACAATTAATACATCAAATTCCATTCTTGTTGTACGCAGGATAATGCGCCGGCAGTTGATAATTCAAACTGGCATGCCCTTGAGTCGAAGTATAAAACTCGCGTAAAACGAAGCGGCGAAAACGGTTTAAGTTAGCTTGACTAACTTTGGGTGAACCACGTTCGAGCATTTTATTCAGCAGTGTTTCACGCTGATCAATATCAAGGCTGTAAAACGCTTTGCGGTATTGGTTTAACGATGCTTGATTAACCGCATCGATTAACGCCAGTGTTTGTTTGTTTGCCGCTGGTTTGTTTTGCATTTCAGCGACTGCTTTTTGGTCTATCCCAACATCTAAAGCACCTGCAAATTCATCGCTCGGCACAATGGTGTCGACAATGCTGCGTAAGGTTTTTTGTTCAGGCGTCAACGGTGTTGGTCGCAAAACCGCATAAGTGCCAATGGCTAACACACTGGCACTGGTGCCAAGCAAAAAGCGCCTGCGTGTTGAGAAGCCTGTTTTGAGTTCCGTCATATCATTAAGGGTAGCTTAAAAAGGTGTGATCAGGCTAATGCTATTTGCTTTTGTTGTTATGCCTTATTATTTGTTGCTCAGAAATAAGAAAATGCTGGCTTAGCAACCCATTTTTTATTAGTGTAGGCGCATATGCCAGCCCCGCAAAAATCCGTTGTTGCTCTCGCGCGTTTTGACTTAAACCAAGTGCAAATAGAGTACGCACATGCGCAATTAAAAGCCGTGACCGATTGGACATCATGGATTAACCAAATCGAATTACATGGCCTATCGGGTTTTGCTAATAAGCACATTCGCGAGCACGATTTGCCTGTGCCCAAAGAAACTAAAATGAGTTTACGCGGCCTCACTATTCGCCACCAAGCAACCGCAAACGCGCGTTATCAAACCTTGGCGGAAATAGATGCGGCCTTTACAGAGCTTGGTATCGCGTATTTGGGCTTAAAAGGTGTGGCACTGGCGCCATTGATCTTCGCGGATGACGCGATGCGGCCAATGCGTGATATGGACTTGTTGTTACCCAGAAAAGACCTTAATCAAGCTGCTGATGCGATGCGTGAACTGGGTTTTCATTTGCCATATGAGCAAGATACCAAGTATCAACGAGACATGCATCAATTGCCAAACGCCACCAAAAAAGTGAATGGTTTTACGATCAGTGTTGAACTGCATCACGATGGTATTTCGCGCGAGGTGCCGGGGCACTTTTATTACCCTGAATCGCAGAGTCATTTGCAGCGCGTGCAATGGCGTGATTTTGATTTTAACGCGCTCGAAGATATTCGCTTAACGCATCAAGTGAGCAAGCATCTTGAAGGTCTGCACGCCCAAGCATTGCTTAAATTGATTAATGTGGTTGATGTGGTTGGCTTGTCAATGCGCATTCTGCAAACTGATCAATGGGCGCGCTTACAAAGCGAATACCCGCATGTGATTAATACCTTGCGTTGTTTGCATTTGTACACGCCATTGCCCGAGCCGTTACAAAAAAAATTAGCGCCGCTGTCAGAACTCACCGTAAGCGGGGTCGGCACGATTATGGGGTCGATGCGCGAACCTGGCCCCTTTAAGCAGCGTTTTAGAAAACTCTTTTTGCCCTCTGACTGGTGGATGTATTTGTATTACAATGTGAACCCTGAAAAACGCTTAGTGTGGATCAAGCTGGTACGCCACCCGCTTCGACTTTTAAACTGGTTGAGCCGACGGTTGTATTCAAGAGCCCTCAGCGTGTTCGAATAATGCCCTTAGCGTGTTCGAATAAAAGCCTTATAGCAGATTTTATTACGAGCTTTAGCAGATTTGATTAAAGCAAATAAGAATTAAAAGACATTACTAATGGATAAATCAGCAATCTATCAGCATTCACCTGACAGCCTACTTGAAGATATGGACGGTGACTTGCTGCTCTATAATCCAACTAGCGCAACCACCTTACACTTAAACGGCCCGTCGGCCATTGTCTGGGAATTATGCGATGGTGAAAACTCCGTACAGGACATCATTGATGTTGTTAAAGAGGCGTACCCTGAACAGTCTGAACAAATCGAAGGAGACGTCGCAGGCGTGGTGGAAGACCTGCTAAAGCGTAAAGTCCTGGAACCGCTGAGCGTGGCAAGCTAGTATGGCGCGCTGGTTGATCGACAGAGCGGGCGTTCAGATCACCGTAAAAACGCCGAGTGGTAAAGGCAAGTCTGATAAAGCGAAACAACTTGTTGTGATTGCTTTAGAGCCTATGCAAGCCGAGCGAGTAAATAAAACTCGTGGGATTAAATTGTCAGTTAAGCACGATGATGGCACGTGGTACTTAAATGACCACGAAACCAAATTGAAACGCAAACTCAATCATCCAGGTGACTTAATTTATCACTTAACGGATCGCATTGTTTACCACCTTGCTAATAGTGCTAAAGGCGTTCATTGCCTGCACGCAGCAGCTGTTTCATATAATGGTATGGCGATGGTTATCCCTGCCAATAGCGGTGCAGGCAAAAGCAGCTTCACCTCCTGGTTGGTGGCAAATGGCTTTGATTATCTAACCGATGAGCTAATTCTTATTGATACGGCTCGACAAATAGAAGGCGTGGCACGGCCTATTCAAATTAAGCCGCATGGCTTTGATGCTATTCAATCGTTGTTGGTGAACCCTGATCAAGTACAGTCGGGTCGTCTAGCGAATGCCGTGCCTATCAGCAGTTTGGCGGGCACCACAAGTGCAGTGCTAAAGCATGACCTCGCGATTATGATCTTTCCTAAATACAAAACCAGTGCCGATTACCAGTTTAACAAACTCTCAAGCGCCGAAGCCGGCATGGCCTTAATGGGCAATCATGTTAACGCACGAAACTTAGAAGGCCATGGTTTTCGCGAGATGATGGCGATTATCCGTGAGACACCGTGTTACGCATTGGAATACGGGGGGTTTGATAAGCTGCCCACTGATTTTGCGGAGCAACTGCGTCGTTTGCTCGCTGCTGATAATTAATTCGTGATAAACGCAGTAACGAAACCTGTAATTAAAAAATACGCTAAAAAACGCGCCTTCAAGCGAGGCACACAAAAGTAAATTTGTTATATTAGCGAACATAAAATACGCAGTCTAAATTAAGCATCTTTCAACATAACTCTCCAAACTAATAAGGAGCTCTCGATGTCATCCATCCAACGCCAACAACTTGCAAACGCGATTCGCGTTTTAAGCGCCGATGCTGTTCAACAAGCTAACTCTGGTCACCCAGGAGCTCCCATGGGGATGGCTGATATTGCTGAAGTGCTTTGGAATGATTTTCTAAGTCATAATCCAAGCAACCCAAACTGGGTAAACCGCGACCGTTTTGTGTTATCAAATGGCCACGGCTCGATGCTGATTTATGCTTTGTTGCATTTGTCTGGCTACGATGTGTCTGGTGCTGATTTAAAAGACTTTCGTCAGCTGCATTCAAAAACACCGGGTCACCCAGAATATGGTTATACACCCGGGGTTGAAACAACCACAGGGCCGCTGGGTCAAGGTATTGCCAACGCCGTAGGCATGGCCATTGCCGAGAAAACCTTAGCTGCGCAATTTAATACGCCAGAGCACACGATTGTTGATCACAGCACTTACGTGTTTATGGGCGATGGTTGCATGATGGAAGGCATTTCGCATGAAGCTTGTTCATTGGCGGGCACACTGGGATTGGGTAAGTTGATCGCATTTTGGGATGACAACGGCATCTCAATTGATGGTGAAGTAGAAGGTTGGTTCACTG
>CAZOBR010000110.1:0-8183 GCA_964578035.1 uncultured Gammaproteobacteria bacterium | reverse complement strand
CCACGGTTGGCCTAAATCACATTCATCACATGCAACAACCCTACGTGTGTCGTCTTCGTCATCCGTTTGACGATTATAATTTCGCTCAAACGCCAAGGCTGAATCAGAGGCTTCGAGTGATGTTTGGCCACCAAACACATTGTGCAATGGCTCAAAAAAGTCCCCCGCAAAATCATCGGTAATAATACCGCCAACTGAACGACCAGCTCGGCCACCATTGTAATATGCACCGCCAAAATACGCTTCAATATTATGCAGGTTTTGCTTGTTGGCCATGTATAAGGCCCGTTCGTGTGATGTCAGATATTTAAACTGTGTATCACTGTGGAACTGACCCGAAATGGCATACGCACGAATAAACTCAAGAAAATTTCTGTTTACCCCCATAGATGCCCAAGCGCTTCTAAGTTCGGCTTCATTTGCGTCGGTTAAATTATCATTAGCCAGTACCGAGATAATCATTATCGGTAAATTTTCTAAGCTTTCAGGGTGCTGCATTGAGATCGGCATTAATGCGTCGATTTTCTGGCTAGCATTAAGACCGGCAATCGATTGCCCTAAAATAGTAACAGCACCTGGGTGGTGCGGTAGGTAGGGCGCTTGAATTTGTACGTTATCCGCAACGGCATCAACAAAACCAACGGTTAGTGCAAAACCAAAATCACGAATATAAGGTACGTGCATGCCTGTTAGCATTTTTGCTGTTTCAGGAATTGTTACCTCTTCATGAAAATCTGAGCCAGACATTCCATCACTTGGTAGCGGATCGTACTCACCAAAAATGCCGTAGAACAATTGGTGGATTTCTCGAGCAAAATCTTCATTACATTCACACTCACCATCTTCACGATTCCAGCGGTTGTTGCGATGACCATATTGCATCGCCACCGCCGCGCTTTTTGCCGCCACACCCATTACATCTTTATATGGAAGCCCTGTTTCATGAGCTTGCATGATTTCATCGTAATAAAGCGCCATTTGAGCTCTGCTAACCGATGCCTCTAGGTTTGTCGCTAAATGATAATTGGTTTCCCAAAAACCAATTCGCTGTCTAAATGGGTTCATACCACGAACCGTAATCATGCGGTTATACGCATCATCAAAGTTATAACCATCAAGGCCATACTGCCGCCTTGGGTATGATGGCTCTTCGCCTTGACGCGGTATCACCGTTGGAATTGGGCTGTAGTTTTCAGTGCCTGGCCTGTCATCTGAAATAAAATTCTGCCAAGCGGTTAAGGTGCCGATATCGGGATACACGGCAGATGCTTTTGAACCACCGCTGCGGCGATAGTTTTCGCCCGGCGCCAATGGAGACAATTTAAGATTATGCTGATCAAAGTTCAGCATTTCTTCAATCGCCTGATTAGGCAACATATACGACCAAGTTTTAATTTGTTGATCTGTGGCATGCCCACCAAACGCGAATATTTTTAATACCTTGCGCACCGCACGTTCGTCCCAGCCACTGCGTGTTAATGTGCTTATACCAACTTGGGCATCCGTCGCTGGGCCAATACCGACAAAGCTGAGCCTAAATGATCCAGCCCCATTCACAACAAACGACAACGTGTTTAACAGCTGTTGTTGCGCCGCTGTAATTAAATAGCAATTTTCACCCAACTCAATTGGGTCTAAGGTCGTGTTTTGGTTCAAAACTAAACTGACGTTTTGGTTCGCAAGACCTGAGCTGCTGTCCACCACAAAACACAGTTCTACGTCTTCGCTTTGCTGGTCGAAGCTTATTTCAAATTCTTTTGAAACTGAAAAAACACCATTATCAATATCATTGAACGCTAATGCCACAGACGAATCTTCATCCTGCAACAGCATATTGATAATCGTTAAAACGGCACTGAGTTTCTCTGGACTCAAAGATGTTTGTGCGTGAATAACATGAGGCACAAGCGATACCGCTAAAGCGATGCTTAACAGTGTGTTCTTGAGGCGGTTTTTAAGTCGGCTGTTGAGATTACTTGGTGTATTACTTGGTGTGCCTGAGCAATTACTCAGTCTGCCGACATGGGGTGTATTCGGGTACATCATGGGCTGCTGTTTTTATATGTTTATTTGGCGTGTCTGAACACACATGAACCCTACCACAAGCTCAATGAAAGCAACCCTGTCAGTAATATTAGCTAGTTAAGACTACATAATTTAAAACCTAAATGCGAATTAATCTTAACTGAGCGCCTTTCCGACAATTTCTGCAACATTTTTGCTTAAATGCTCTGTTGCATAAATACGTTTTAATTGATCCTGCATCATCGACTGATACGGTTCGGCATAGGCTTTCCAATTATTAAATGTTCCCACTAAGCGCGCGGCAATTTGCGGGTTAATTGTGTTTAGTTTAATAATTTGGTCTGCAAAAAATGCATAACCAGAACCATCACGATTATGAAAGCTAGGCGCGTTCATCGTGAACGCACCAATCAGTGCGCGCACTTTGTTTGGATTATTCATCGAGAACGCTGCGTGTTCTTTTAAGGCTTGAACCGCGGCTAAACCATCACGCTGATTAACACTTGCTTGCAGTGCAAACCATTTATCAAGCACCAACGTGTCATCCTGCCAGTCTTGGTAAAAGTCGTTTATTAAAGCTGCCTTATTTTGATATTCACTGTCGAGCAAACTAACAAACGCCGCCAATCGATCAGTCATATTATTCGCTTGATAAAACTGTTGTTCCGCTCGTTGGTAGTTTTCTTCCCCACCGTACGTGGTTAAATAGCTTAAGCAAACGTTTTTTAATGCCCGCTCTGCCATTGCATCAGCGCTTAAGGAAAAAGAATCGCTACGGTGATTTTCTGTGTAAAGCTGCATTAAATTTGGCGCTAAGTCTGAGGCAAGGCGCTGAACTGTATCCTGCTTAACTTGATGTATTGCGATAGGATCAATGGGTGAACATTGCTCTGCAATATAAGCCAAAGAAGGAAGCTTGAGCATTTCAGACAGAATGGCCTTATCCGATGGTGCACTATCAATTAATACACGTAGCGCTCTTAATAAGCCCTTATATGCATCGTCATTTAAAACTCCGCCATTTTTAATCGCCGGTAAAACCAAATTCAAGCTCAATCGTTGCATCGCTTCCCAGCGCGAGAACCCATTGTCATCAAAGGCAATTAAATGTTCCAGGTCAGTATCACTTTGATCAAACTCACACTTAATCGGTGCGCTAAAGTCTCTTAAAATAGAGACAACAGCTTGTTCGTTTAAATTATCAAAACTGAACTCTTGTTCAGACTTGGTTAATTCAAGTGTTTGCTCTAGAAGCTTATCGCCATCAACCGCAAACAACGCGAGGCTAATTGGAATTTGAAATGCGTGTTTATTTGTTTGGTTTGGGGTGTCTGGACAATGCTGGCTCATCTTAAGAGTTAAGCGACCTTGCTTAAATGATTGCTCCACGCGCACAACAGGGGTGCCTGCTTGGGTATACCAAAATCGAAACTGACTTAAATCAACTTGGTTAGCGTCTTCCATAGCTTGAACAAAATCTTCGGTGGTAACGGCTTGGCCATCAAAGCGCTCAAAATATAAATCGGTGCCTTTCCTAAACCCAGCCTCACCCACCAAACGGTGCATCATGCGAATAACTTCTGCGCCTTTATCATAAATAGTAACGGTGTAGAAGTTATTAATCTCTTGATAAGAGTCTGGGCGAATCGGATGCGCCATTGGGCCGGCGTCTTCTTTAAATTGATGTGCTCGTAAGAGCTGCACATCGCGAATGCGTTTAACTGCGCGTGACCCCCTATCGGCGCTGAACTCTTGATCTCGAAAAACCGTAAACCCTTCTTTTAAACTCAATTGAAACCAGTCGCGACAAGTAACACGGTTACCCGACCAATTATGAAAATACTCATGACCAATCACACTCTCAATACCTTCATAATCGCTGTCGGTGGCAGTTTGTTGGTTGGCCAATACAAATTTTGAATTGAACACGTTAAGTCCTTTGTTCTCCATTGCACCCATATTGAAATCATCAACCGCCACAATATTGTAAATGCTTAAGTCGTACTCTCGACCATAGACGCGTTCGTCCCATTCCATAGAATGTTTCAGCGAGTCCATCGCATGTTGACATTTATCAATGTTGTGCGCTTGCGTATAAATATTCAACTCAACCTGTTCGCCAGACATGGTGGTAAAACTATCCGAGATATTTTGTAAATCGCCAGCAACCAAGGCAAACAAATAACACGGTTTTGGGTGTGGGTCGTGCCATTGTGCCCAATGCGTTCCATCGTCATTATCGCCAGTCGCAACTAAATTTCCGTTCGATAATAAAACGGGGTTGCTGGCTTTATCCGCGGTCATGGTTACTTTGTACTCTGACAACACATCTGGGCGATCAAGAAAATACGTGATTCGCCGAAAACCTTCTGCTTCGCATTGGGTGCAAAAATTACCGCTTGATTGATACAGACCAGAAAGCTCAGTATTTAAATGCGGCTGCAATTGGGTTTTTATTTGCAAACTAAAGTCATCAGGCACTGAGTTCAATGACAAACTTTGTTCGTTCAATTGATAGTCACTTTGATCCAGCATCTCGCCGTCAATCGCAACGCTAAGCAGCGTCAGTTTTTCACCATCGAGCACCAACTTATTATTTTGCCCACTGTTGTTCAGGGTATGGTTGTTCTGGGCATTGCGTTGCACAGATAATGTCGCGCTAACAATCGTGTGCTCGTTACCGAGTTTAATATCTAAATCGACATGGCTAATCAGAAACGCAGACGGCTGATAATCTTTTAAATAAATCGTTGCGCCGGTTGTTACTGTGTCTGGATTAATATCGGTTTCTAACATGGTTTTTGCGTTTAATATTTAGATGGGTATTTAAATGAGTTTTAAAAATGATCCCAGACCGGGTTTAGACCATCTGGTAATGGTCGAGCACCGCCAAGTCTAGCCCACGGTTGGTCATTTGAATGAAAGTCTGAACCAAGCGACGCTAATAAATTATGTTGTATTGTTAAGTCCGCCAACATGCTTGCCTGTTGAGGGTTGGTGGTGGTGGTTGATACTTCCATGGCATTAATACCAGCTGGGCGCATTTCTTCAATCAGACGAATTAGTTTGCTGCGCGTAAATTTATAGCGCATCGGGTGCGCTAATACGGCAATGCCACCAGACGCGGTTATCCAACGACCAATCTCTTGCACGCTTGGCCATGGCATTGCCACAAACCCTGGTTTGCCATACACCAAGTATCGTTTAAACGCTTGTTTCTTATCTTTAGCATAACCCGCTTCTACTAAGGCTTGCGCAAAGTGTGGCCGTGTGGGCACTGCGCTGTACTCCGCGTTTGATTCGATGGATAATTGTGCGGCAACTGCTTCTCGCAAATCAATACCGTGCTTTTCAAAATCAACAAACATCGCTTGCGCTCGATCAAGGCGGCTGCGACGATTTTGCTCAATGCCGTGACAGAGTTGATCGTTTGTTGGGTCGATATTTAACCCCACCACATGCAACAATTGAAAATTCCAGCTACAGGACAACTCAACACCGTTGACCAATTGTATGGGGTTCGATTGCGCGGCGGATTGGGCTTCTTGTAAGCCGTTAGTTGTATCATGATCGGTTAATGCTAAATGCGTAATACCCACATCCACGGCTTGCTCAACCAAGCTTGTTGGGCTGAGCTCTCCATCAGAAAAATAAGAGTGGCTGTGTAAGTCGTATTTCATTTAGGCTGAGCCATACGTTTAATAAAGATTATCGTCTTGATAATCGCTGTCGTAATCATCAAGCGGAAAACGAAAAATAGGTTCATACTCTGCGCCGCTCGATGTTAGGTTGCTCTCATACAGCACGACATCATCCAGAATAAATTCGCATGAAATATTCATCGGTATTGCACCTGAAAAGCTGTTACGAGTATGACGGTAACGCCCCAAGGTAACGTGAGGAATAAATCGGCGCTTATCGAGTTCAATACCGCTAATATTCACGGCCGACATAACCTGTTGATGTAGCTCGCGCAGGCGATCGTTGCGATCCAGCATGGCCGCAATCAATTTTGGTTTACCTTCCGGAAACGGACTAAGGTGTTTAACGCTGGCCTCAAAGCTTATTTGCTGAATACTGTGATCAAGCTGATCCGCCAACGACTCTAGGTCGTGCATTGATTGTTCACCTAAAAACGCTAAGGTTATGTGGTAGTTAGCTTGATCCACCCACTTAACCGCATTGCTTTTATCTTGATACGCCATTTTTGCGGCAATATCACCCAGCTCATTTGCCGCCTCTTGCGGCACAGGAATGCCAATAAAACTTCGTAAACTCATAACCCTATTTACCCTTACTTCTATCGCTGCCTTTTAACCTGCGTTTTGGCTTCCAAGGATAACATCTAGAACGAATTTATATCGCCACTGTTAGCAACAAACAATCAACATTAAACGGCTTTATCGTAAATTTATGATATAAGTTAATAGAGACCGAAAAATGAACATCAATAAAGACGAAAAACAAATGCTATTACAAGAACTTGCTGAGCTCAAACAAGAGCATCGCGAGTTAGATATAGCAATTGATGATATGGCGCAAAAAGTTGAAGCCAACCAACTGGATATCAAGCGCCTAAAAAAACAAAAACTACGCCTTAAAGACGCCATCGCCAGATTAGAAAGCAATTTAATTCCGGACTTACACGCTTAAGCCTTGGAGTTTTTTAGGACGTAACATGCTTTAATATGACAATGACTGTCGAATACTCAATGCCGCCACTCACCCCAACTAAACAGTGGTCTATCCCTGTTCTGTTCATAAATTTTAAAAGAGCATAATATGAAACGAATTTTAATTTCTCTAGTGTTGATTGTTAGCCTGCTAAGCACTGCTTACTCTGGTTCCTCCCTCGCCCAAGAAGCTGCAGCCGAGGCTCATTTGCGCACACCTTTAGAGTGCTATACCGCAAAAGACTTGGCGTGTTTGACGAGTCTTAAAGCATCCAATCCTTTTGCCGATGATGATGAAACCAAACAGCGAAATGCCGCCTATTATTACGAAGGCTTATTAATATTTGAGCAAGGCGGAGATAAAAATAGCGCTAAAAAGAGCCTGATGATTGCCATAGCGTTTGGTAATGATGAGCTTAAGGAAAAAGCTGAGTCGACTCTCAAAGAATGGTACGAAAAGGGCTTAGTAGAACTTGATAGCGCTGAATGTGGCCAAATTGACTCGCAGAAGTGCCTGTACGATTTAGCCGATAATAAAAATGACGCAAATGCGCAAGCTATTATTGGTGGTTCATTGATAGAGAGTGACCCCAAGTTGGCAGTAGAGTATTTGCAAAAATCAGCAAATCAAGGTCATAAGTCGTCGCATTGCTTGTTATTAGTAGGTGTGAAGGACGGCACTTTGGATACCGGTCAGACTTACCACGACGCAGTTGATCAGATGATGCAAGACTGTCGTTTAATACCGGCTTTTAAACGTTTCTCAGCTGACTATCATAAGAAGTATTTAAAAGGATCTGAACACAAAGCTTATGCGCATTCCGAATCAGGCCGCGCGTATTTTCAACGTGATTACATTAGTGCCGACCTGGCGGCTCGTGCCGCGTTAGAGAGTTGTAATTCGACTGTTAAAAAGAAAGAATTGCCTTGCAAAGTCATTAAAATCGACGATAAATGGGTCAAAGACTCAACCCCTGCTGCTTTCCCTACTGGCCGAATGGGGGGTGAGGCATTAATCACTTATAAGGCAAGAGCGTCTTTTGCTGGCAAATATGCCAAAGACACAAATACAAATAAAGTATTTGTGCATTCTGATTCAGGTGCTTGGTCGTGGAAGACATCGTCGAAAGATTCGTTGGCCGAATTAACTAAAAAAGCACTGTCTCAATGCCAGTCACAAAGAATCAATATGAAAGGAAAGTACCAGTGCAGAGTTATTGATTATGTTGGTGAGTAGTGACCAATTTATACTAGCGTGCTTAGGGGGCAGACCACATTCAAACAATATCCGTTAAGGGCAAAATGCGGGCAGAGTTAATATCGAGCGATCTCTAACTGGAAACACCTCCGAGCTGTAAAATGTAGAAGTCGGAGTTTGATCTTATAATGTAAAAACTTAGGTTCAATAAAATCTGACAATGGTTGTAAGGTACAACACTTTTTCGCCGTATAATTTGAATTAGGCAATTGTCTCTGAGATACTCA
>CAZOBR010000109.1:0-8250 GCA_964578035.1 uncultured Gammaproteobacteria bacterium | reverse complement strand
TTCTCATTAAGGGAACGACCATTAATTTCGAACGGCGCCTAGTAGCTGGATACTTCAAACCTTGCAGAGACCGTTTATAATTAATCAGAGGCTCCTTAGTAAATTTAACGCACGCATGCACAAATCACCTACTGACAAAACTCCGCTTCAAACATTGCTCAACACCTTGCCACAGACTGGCCGTGTTGAGTGGATTGGCTTGCGCCCGAGTCGGCGCGCGGATATTAATACTGTTGAATCAGTATTAGCAGACCAAGATTCTGGTTTAGAAGGAGATCGCTACTCAGGTAGCAGCGGTAAACGCCAAGTTACGCTGATTCAGTTTGAACACCTCTCAGTCATCGCATCCATGCTTAACAGAGCCGAATGCCCGCCTGAGTTGTTGCGGCGAAACATTGCAGTCAGTGGCCTGAATTTATTGGCGTTGAAAAATAAACAATTTCAAATTGGCGACGCCGTATTGGAATATACCGGTTTATGCCACCCCTGTTCATTTATGGAAACAACGTTTGGGGCAGGAGGCTACAACGCAGTTAGAGGGCACGGCGGAATCACGGCTAGAGTTATTAGCAGCGGCATTATTGCTTTAAAAAATAAGGTTTTTAAAATTTAGCTCTGATTGTTTAATGAATCTAATCAGTGTCCTAAGTGAGTTGTTGCAGCTACTTGAGCCGCCATCGGAATGCAAGCTACTTAACAATGAACATTTGTCTATACTTGAGTATTGGGGTCTTGATATTCGCTTAATTAGAAGCGGTGATTTGTTGGCCCAATTATTTTTGATTAACTACTCAATCTAGCTTAGATGAAAAAATTTAAACTTTACACGCATAATGATTGGGTCAACTATGCTTGGGAATCTGTCAATGACTCCGAGTATATGCAGTGGGATGTGCGACGTTGTTATTATGGAGACCCACACCCACATCCGGATAAGACAGAGCGCGTTTTTTATACAGACTCTGAGCTTTCACATGCACTTAAACATGAGTGTGCGCAAAAAGTTGCGTTGATGCTGGAGTCGCGTTTTGTCACACCGCACTTTTATGAATATCTTGAAAACAATATCGACACTTTCGATATTGTTTTAACCCATGATGTATCCCTGATAGCTAAGTACCCGGATAAATGTGTTTTTTATCCACATAATAATTGTTTAATTAAGCGCTCGGATTTTAAGGTTTATGAAAAAACCAAGTTGTTGTCATTTATTTCATCCGTTAAACAAATGAATATCTCCGGACACATGATGCGTCATGCGATTTATTCTTTGTACACAAGTAGGTCGCAAAATTGGGTGCGAACCCTAGCGGCTCATGTCCAAATGGATTTGTATGGCGGCTTGGCAAATAATTATGTGCCGTACAAACTCGACAGTCTAAAGGACTATTGTTTTCAAGTAGTGGTCGAAAACAGTATTATTGATACGTATTTCACAGAAAAAATCATTGATTGTTTTGTGACCGGAACCATTCCAATTTACTATGGCACTCGTAAAGTGAATGATTATTTTGATGCCAACGGCATTATTCATTTTTCAACTTTAGAAGAGCTGTTTAAAATAATTGGCCAACTGTCTGAACAAGGCTATGAAAATAGAGCCAACGCAATAAATAAAAATTTCGAAATCGCACAAAACCATATCTTGCCTGAGGATTGGATATTTAAGAACACCCGCGTTTTCAATTAAAACACTCAAATAAAAAACTATGAAATCAATTCTTGTATGTGGTGCAGGTGGATTTATTGGAAGCCATCTAGTCAATAAATTAAAAGCAGACGGTTACTGGGTGCGTGGCGTTGACCTATTAGAGCCATCGTTTGAAAAAAGCACGGCAGATGATTTTGTGATCGGTGATTTGCGCGACCCTGTTGTGTGCAACGCTGTATTAGACCGTGCGTTTGATGAGGTGTATCAACTTGCCGCAGACATGGGCGGAGCAGGTTTTCTATTTACTGGCGACAACGATGCCGATGTGATGCATAACTCGGCAATGATCAATCTGAATATTGCGCATCGCAGTGTGCAAATGAAGGTTGGCAAATTATTTTATTCCTCTTCAGCCTGCGTGTATCCAGAAGAAAATCAAATGGACCCAGACAACCCAAAATGCACCGAAGATACCGTTTACCCAGCCAATCCTGACAGCGAATACGGGTGGGAGAAATTATTTGGTGAGCGCATGTATTTGGCGTTTAACCGTAACTACAATCTCGATGTTCGGATTGCGCGTTTTCATAATATCTTTGGGCCGCTAGGCACATGGCAAGGTGGTCGTGAAAAAGTACCGGCTGCACTGTGCCGTAAAATCGCGCAGGCAGAAGACGGTGGCGAAATAGAAATTTGGGGCGATGGCTTACAGACACGCTCGTTCTTGTACGTTGATGAATGCGTAGAAGCGATGCAACGATTTATGCAATCAGACTTTCAAGGTCCAATCAATATTGGTTCTGATGAAATGGTCAGCATTAATACCCTAGCCAATATGATTGCAGACGTTGCAGGTAAAAGCATTACAATAAAAAATATTCCTGGGCCATTGGGTGTTCGCGGGCGTACTTCTGACAATGCATTAATTGCTGATAAGTTATCGTGGTCGCCATCGCAACCATTATCTGATGGTCTGGCAAAAGCGTATAAATGGATAGATGAACAAGTGAAACAGCAAACGTAGATTATTTAAAATACTATTGCTGTTCTACTATGAAATCAGAAGAAATATTAGAGAGATACAAAAAAATTCTGCGTATCAGAATTAATCACTCTTATGCGGATTTTTTTTCTTACGTCAATTTTATTGTTAATCAGCTTCGCTATTGCGAACAAAACAAGCTATTTCCAGTTGTTTATTTTGGCACTGACTCGACGGATGGCCCAAATGCCTTTTATGAAAAAGCAGTAGGTGATAATAGTTGGGATTACTATTTTGAACCGGTCGCAGGGCTTAGTTATCAAGATGTTTTAGAGCGTATCGCGAACCCTGATGATGTGCTAAGCAATGAGCACATCATCGAGCTCGATGATCAACAGCTTTGGTATTTGCACAGTGAAGATCCTGACAGTATTTATAATTATCCGTATGGTTATTATGCCAACCTAGCAGTTGACGAAATGGATCGCTGGTATGCGGAGCAGCAACAAAAAGCGCGTTATTATGTTGCTAAATACATAAAGCCAAAACAGCAGATCCGAGATCAGGTAAAAGCATTTTGGAACCGCCACCTTAAAGGCAAAGAGGTCATTGGTGTTCACTTATGTGGTAGTGATAAGGGGGCTGCTAACACCACCGTTGAGGCCAGTAGAATAATCCCCCCTGAAGAGTACTACCCGTATCTTGATCGTTTTGTATCAGAGGTGCCTGATGGCAAACTATTTGTTGCAACCAACCAAGTGCAGTTTTTACAACAGTTGCAAGATCGCTACGGTGAAAAAGTAGTTGCCCGAGATGTAGTTCGTGCCGACACAATTGGCACGAGCGCTAACCCAATACAGGCGCAACAGAACCATTCGTACAAGCTTGGCGAAGAAATACTGATTGATTGCTTACTGCTGGCTAAAACGGATGTGTTGATGTGCAGTGTCAGCGCGGTCAGCGAATATGCAATGTACTTTAGCCCAGACCTAATATCTGTAAACTTGTCGATTTTGCCAAAATCACACATTGAACAAAAAATTGATTTGAATGAGTTTTTTGGTGAAGGAAAATTATTCGAAGGCGCAATTCTAATTAATTTAGATTCGCGACCGGATCGCTTGCAACAATCACTGGGTGAGCTGGAAAAATATGGCATGGATAACTGGCCAGTACGCATGTCTGCATTTAAGCATGAGAACAGATCTTATGGTTGCTCGCGTTCACATGTTGAAGCAATTCGGTACGCACGTTGGAAAGGTTGGAAGTCTGTTTTGATTTTTGAAGACGATATAAAAATATCAAATGACTTTGATCAAGATGCCTATAAAACTTTCAATGATCTTGCAGAAAGAGAATGGGCATTTTTTCAATTTGGCGTGATGAATATTAATAAAACGGAGACAGTTTCAAATAACTTATATCGCCATAAAAGCGGCCAAGCTGCGCATGCCTATGCGTTGCACGAGCGTGCCTATGACTACATTATTGATAACTATGTCTGTGACCCTAAGTATTCAGACATTTTTAAATCAGGCCATATGCCGTTTGATGAATACATTAATAATTACTTTCCACGACATTATCCGAGCTATGCGGCTAAAAAACTATTGATTTCGCAGCATGCAGGTTTTTCTAATATAGTTAATCAGCAAACGAATTATGAGGCAATGCTAGAAGAGAAATATAAGGCTTAGTGTTCAATATAGAGATGGAAACTTACAACATTCAGCAAAAACTTTAAACAATTAGGTTTCTGAGTGTGCTTCGCCAAATAGTCAGTCTATGGTCGTCTTCGTTTGCACTTTGATAAAGGTTTGCGATTGGCGCTGCACCAAGAATTGCAGCGGCGATAGAGAACGTTGAGTACTTTGTCATCTGCAAAATACTGGCACATTGCGACAACGCAAAAAAATCAGTTAAGGCATCAAAGCCATGTCGCTTTTCATTAGGATGTATTGGCGCAATCGTCACGGCATCTCCACCTTGAGCGGCTATTCGCTCAAGCAGCTGGGTTTTGTACGCTGTGTCGTCTGAGCAAATAAACATCTTTTGATTTTGTAATATGCATTGGTCAATGCAGCGTAAAGCCTTTTCTTCTATAGATTGCCAAGTCGCTACTGACATATCAATCGATCTTTCATTGGTCACTATTTTATCGGTTCGTCTGATGTGTATCCCGATTCGTTGACCAATATCATTGGGTATCATTGCTTGAATGTCTGTGCATGGGCGAGTTGCTTGTGCAACTCGGGCGTAGACATCGGCAATCTGGTTTGCGCCCAATGTAGGCTCAAAACCATAAAACTGTCTGTCATGATACAAACGATCCGGTGAGTTATTGCCCCATATTGCGCCGGCTCTTAATATTAGCTGCACGCCAGATGACACGTTAGCGATGGCCGTTTCATTGAGGTAGTCATTGCTGAAATTATAGTTAACTTCTGCGATGTCAGTGGGTGGAGCATCAATAAATTCACATGCATCCAGCGAAAATAAATCTGTTTGATAGTCCCTAGAAGAATTAGTGTAATCTTGACCCTCGGGCCACGTCACGTATAACACGGTATTTGGATAATTAATTTTTGCAACTGTGAGCGCTGCCCACAAATCTACGATGCGGTCGCCAAAACCTGAGCGCGTTTGCAATGCGTGAAATAACCTAAACGAAGACATCGTGTTGTGAGTGGTTTATGCGGCTGGGATGTCGTAAGCGACTTGACGTAAAAACCCGTTGTCATGCGTGTGTGGCCACAGCATATAAGTTATTGGTTGATCATCTAGTTCAACATCAAATTCATGAAAGGGGTTTTGTCGATCAGGGAGCTGATCAGTTGTTAAGTCAATGCGATAAAGCTCATTGCCGTCGATATCGCGCAGTGCCAATATCCAGAAGTCATAATCGTCGCGTTCTTCTACTCGAGACAGGTCTAATCGAACATTCGCTTTGTAATGGCATTTAACGGGCTTGCGGTTTAGTGCTTGTAAAAAATCAATTTCGGCGTAGGCCTCAAACTCAGCCAGTGTGCGTTTATCACCCAAGCCATACTTACCTAACTTTGTGTGATCATCGACCAGCAGCGTATTAAGTCGCTCAATTGCTTGAAGATGTTGGTTATCTTGATGGTCACCGTCGTGTGTAGGCATACTGTGTTGGTAGAAATGCCAAAGTAGGTCTTCGTTCGGGCAATAAAAATCGTAGCCTTGAGTGTATGCGCGTACGGCTAAGCTGATTTCTTCACCCGAGTAATAAAGCTCTGGGTCGTATTCAACTTCTCGACAAAATTCGCCAAGCGTGAAAATTTGACCGGCCGCAATAAACTTTGATGGTGCTGGTTTTGAGGTGTCTTCGACGACTTCGCTTTTATAGATTGTGGTCAGATTCGTTAACATTCGATTCAAGATCAAACGCTGTATGCCTCGATCGGTATAGCGGCGCTCATCGCCATTAATATATTCAAATGGTGCTGGGTAAGTTGTCAGTAGTGGTTTCTTGGCGTTTATTGAATTGAACATGTCTATGAAACGTTCATCCCAGTCTTGTGCAAAACGTGTGTGAGCATCAATTTGCAATGTATAAGTTTCATCACGATAAAGAATACTGGTTTGGTGTCTAGCCCAACAGCAGCCTCTGCTTTCTTCGTAATAAAATTGGCTGATTCGAAACCTTGGGTCGTTATTGAATTCGTCTAAATCGAGAAAGGTCTTTTCATCGTACTGCCAGCAAATACCAAAAGTTAAGCGCTCAGGGTATTTTGCGCTGCTAAGCGCGCTACGAATCGTTAATGGCAGCTCAATATCGCGATAAGACGCGATCTGTATAAAAATTTTATCCACGATTGCTTTTGATCAGTTAGTGCTGAGTCATTGATTGAGTTTCGATCGACAATAGACTGGAGGCCATAAAGTACATTGCCTCATTATCCGCACCGACCGAGTTTAAATAAATCATTTCATCGTGCAGTGAGCTGTTCGATACTAAATGCTTGTGCAGCATATCGATTAAAGGGGAATCGGGTTCGCTCAAAAACTCCACAGGCGGCATGCCGCGTAAACTAAGTTTTACGGTAATTAAATTTTGATGTGCATTGTTGCTGCTTTGAGAATTGATGTTTGGCGTTGTCTCCGTCTCTGCCAAACCAGAACTCGCTAACAATTCCTGTTGCTGCGATTCGAGCTGCTCTTTTAATTGAGCAATCAATTGTTGTGCTTGATCAGACGTTGTTTTTTGTTCGACGTGTTGGCATTTCATTATCGCAAAGCCAGCGCGCATTTGGCCGTAGTATTCCAGTGTGTCTGCGCTTCGTTTTGATAAGCTACGTTTTTTTAATGCGCCAAGTTTGCCTTTTTCTAAATCAGCAAAAATCTCATGTTGATCTGTGTTTACGTGCTCGAGTAAAGACTCATAAGCCGCTGGCAGTTCAGCCACAAGGTCGGTTGGTTCTAGGGACAGTACGTCAGTTAATTTAAGTTTGCCGCCTGATATTTTCTCTAAATTATTGCAAAAGGATGTTAAGTGTCGCTTGCCCGAATTGCGTATTTTTTTTGAAGACAACAACACGCTATTGCTAGACGTTAAGTGTTGTACTGCATCTAAGACATAACTCTCCCACAGAGCCAAGCCTACGCTTAGTGGAAAACGCCATTTCTGTTGCAGCTTTATTGCGCACTCTAACGGTTCGCTGTAGTGAAGTATGTTTACCGAATCACTTTCTAAGGCATTCCATAAAGGTAAAAACCGGCACAATAAAGGATCGTGAACCAAGGCATGTTTTTTATCATTTAGTGAATTGGTGATGTTACTTAATTGATTCTTATAGTGACCATGGTCAGTAACCTTAAAGTGGCTTGGTAATGGTTGATACCAAGTTCGTTGTGTATCCGATAGAATTTTATTATGTAGATCGATGATTTTTGATTCGGCCGAATTTTTTACGTTCAAGTACTCACCATGTTGGCCGGAACGAATAAGGTTAATAGAAGTGTCTGTCAAACCATCAAAAAATGGATTGATAGACAACTCCGGCGTAGAAAGTGCGAATATGAGCATAATAATAATTTTAAATTTTTGTTAACTAAAGACTACAATATTCGTGCTCATTCCTCTATTATTAATTAACAGGTGTATAAATAACACTGATGAGTATTAAAAATTCCACACACAAAATGGGGAAGTTCAAAATGAACGACGATCAAAATAGCAACATATCAAATAGTGTTGACGAACAAACGAATAGCTCTGAGAAGCGTAGAGACGCATTACGTAGAATTTTAGTTGGCGGCGGTGTCGTCAGTGCAGGCAGTATCGTACCTGAAACATGGACCAGCACGGTACTGAAATCAGTGGTATTACCAGCGCACGCGCAAACCAGTACAACAATCACGTCTGGCATGTTCGCTGGTACTGGCCCTGCTCCAGGAATATAAAACGGTAATAAATATAATATTTATTACGACTGCTAAATAAAACAAATATAGGAAGGTCTAATTATGGGTACTGTGGCACTGACTAACGCGCCGACTAACGCGCCGACTAACGCGCCAACTAACGCGCCAACGACGTTTTCTCCAACTACTATGGCGCCAACGACGTTTGCGATGACAACCACTATGGCGC
>CAZOBR010000108.1:0-8272 GCA_964578035.1 uncultured Gammaproteobacteria bacterium | reverse complement strand
TTTGTTTTGAAAAGAATTGCTTTTAAAAATTAACGACTGGAATAATTATTTATGTTTGGAAAAAAGAAAATCTCAAATGCCTTGCCAGGGTCAAACAGCGCGGCGCAAAGCAATGAGCAAATCATGTATGAACTTGCTCAAGACTATATGAAGGATCGCAAATGGAAACGCTACTTTAAATTAGGTTTGCTCGCTTTATTCGTCTTGTACATTATAGGTGTGTTCATTGTTGCGAAAGGCGGCTCTGGCGGCGGTATCTCTGTCAACACACCGCATACAGCAATCGTTGATCTAGAAGGTGTCATTGGTGGGCCTAATGGTATAAGTGCTCGTCAAATAAACCACAGCTTACGTAAGGCATTCGAGGCCAAGCAGTCTGAGGCCGTGATACTGCGAGTAAATAGCCCCGGTGGCACGCCCGTTCAAGCAGCGGATATTAATGAACAAATTTATCGTCTTAAAGATGAGTTTCCAGATAAACCAATTTATACCGTTGTTGCTGACCTATGTGCTTCAGGTGGTTATTTTGTGGCCGTTGCGACTGATAAAATTTTTGCTAATCGTTCATCGATTGTTGGTTCAATTGGTGTACGAATGGACAGTTTTGGATTTGTGGATACGCTTAAAAAAGCAGGTATAGAGCGCCGTTCAATTACCGCAGGTGAAAATAAAGCTATTCTTGACCCGTTTTTACCTTTAAAGCTTGAGCAGAGAAAACATGCAGAAAAAATGTTAGCAGAAGTGCACCAACATTTTATTGATGTGGTGCAAACAGGTCGTGGCGATAAATTAATCGATGATCCAGATTTGTACTCAGGTTTGTTCTGGACTGGTCAGCAAGCCAAAGATTTAGGTTTGGTGGATGAACTAGGTGGCGTCGCGTACGTTGCACGCGAAGTTATTGGCCAAAAAGAACTGGTTGATTACTCATTCAAACCCAACTTCTTAGACGCACTTTCCGGCCGCTTTGGTGTGGCGATTGGTGAAGGAATTGGCTCTATTTTGGCATCGCGTTTGGATGCTGCAGGCCAAGGTTCAGTGCGTTTGCAATAATCGATTTAAACTCGTCGCGTGTTTTAATATCTATTTAAAGCGCGCTTTTTGCAGCTCTAATTCAGCGATAAAACGTTGTCTGCTGTATTCAAATCCGGTGCTGCCATTAAGTATTAAGCCTTTGATAAACAGGGTGTATGGCAACACAATGAATGGCGCAATTCCTAAGCGGCGGAGGCGATCAGGCCAGCTTAGGTCGTGCCACGAGCTTGCAGTTAATTTCTGAATTTCTTGCTGGGCGTATTTCTTTTGTGAGCTTAGCCAACGCGAGTATGGCTTACGATCATCATGCTGAAGCTTTGCGTTTAATGGCAATACTTTACCACTAATATTGACACGATGAGCGTGCCCGTCTTGCTTATAGTGCGCGCATTTTTGCCGATATAAACATGTTCGCGCAGGGTATAAGGATCCGCGAAGTGCTTGGCCGTTGATTAAATATTCAAAGCTGATCTTATAGCCGTTTGTGTTATCGGTAGGCACAAGTTTACTGAATTCGTTTTGTAATTCTGGTGTTACCACATAGTCTGCGTCCATCGACAAAACCCACTCGGTATTTATGTCTTGCGATAGTGCAAAATTACATTGTTGGGCAAAGTTTATAAATTCGTTTTGTACAACGTGAACATTTTCGAACGACTCACAAAGCTGCAAAGTCTCATCCGAGCTAAAACTGTCAATTATTAAGACTCGTTTAGCCCATCTTAGTGCTGATAGTGTGCGCTGAATATTGGCTTGTTCGTTGTAGGTTAGAACAATAGGTGTAATGTCATCAAGCATATCTTATCGAACTAAAATAAATTAAAACCTTCATTTTTAAGCATGCCGATTAATCGAATCAATGGTAGGCCAATGAGTGTATTTGGGTCATCACCTTCAAACCGCTCAAGCAAGGCAATACCTAAGCCTTCTGAGCGCACGCTACCCGCACAATTGTAAGGCTGTTCTTTGCGTAAATAGGCTTCAATAACCTCTTCGCTAAGTGTTTTATAGTGTACGGTGTATGGAATAACGTCAGATTGCACAGTGCCAGTTTTAGCGTTGATTAAGGCTAAGCCTGTGTAAAGCGTGATTTTTTTCCCGGATGCGGTTCTCAACTGTTCGACAGCGCGCTCATGAGTGTGTGGTTTGCCAACTATTTCATTGCCATGTAATGCAACTTGGTCAGAACCAATGATTAGTGCATTGGGGAAGGTTTGAGCAACTTCTTGTGCTTTTTCAATCGCTAAACGTTCAACCAATTGTATCGGTGTTTCATTTTCGAGCGGCGTTTCGTCGATGTTTGGATTTGATGTTATAAACGGCACCATTAAGCGTTCTAGCAGCATTTTTCGAAATGGTGAAGATGAGCCTAGAACTAATTGTTGGTTTGATTTACTTGGCATGATATGGACAGTGGGGCCTCTAGTGACGCGAATTATGCGACAATAATCGAATGGATGCACACATAGACGACGTTTTATACGTTATTGTGCAGATCGTATTGAGTCTAAACCACGTAAACACGCAAGGCCTTAATATCATTTGTTAACGACACGTCTTGCAGATTAAATGTTTTAGCAACTAAGTGATTTATAATATAAATATGATATATTTAAGTAAATCATTTAATAGCAAATTTGAAGTGCTCAAACTATGTCAAACATTAAATTAGGCATTGTTGGTGTCGGTAAAATAGTACGAGATCAACACCTACCTTCTATTGAAAAAAATGGAGGGTATGACTTAATTGCCACCGCCAGTCGAAATGCGGCGATTGATAACGTACCTGCTTTTAAATCTATTGGTGACATGCTTGATATGCACCCTGAGATTGAAGCAGTTGCATTATGCATGCCTGCTCAATATCGCTACGCTATTGCTAAATTTGCAATCAGCAAAGGCGTGCATGTCTTGCTTGAAAAGCCACCAGGTTCAACGGTTTCTGAGGTTGAGCAATTAGCCGATATGGCTAAGCAAAACGGTGTTTGTGTTTACACGACATGGCACTCTAGGCATGCCAATGCGGTTGGCTTGGCCAAAGAGTATTTATCTAATGCTGCGATTCAATCGGCTAGCGTAACTTGGAAAGAGAATGTAAAAAAGTGGCATCCAGGCCAAGAATGGATTTGGCAGGCAGGTGGCTTAGGTGTATTTGATCCTGGTATAAATGGCTTGTCGATTTTGACCGAGATTTTTCCGGTCCCGATCTACGCTGAAACATCGGTCTTAGCATTTCCTGAAAATAAGTTAGCCCCAATCGCGGCAGAGCTCGCGTTTCGAACCGAGCAAGGCGCGCCAATATCTTTGGATTTTGATTGGCGAGTGAGTGGTGAAGAGCTCTGGGATATTGAAGTTAAAACAGATTCTGGAACAATGCTGTTAGCAAATGGCGGAGCACGATTATTTATCGACGGTCAACAGATAGATAATAGGGATGGTATGGTCGTTTCTGAGCATGGTGAATATGAAGCGATCTACCAGCGTTTTGCAGAGGTTGTGCATAATAAGTGTTCAGACGTTGACCTAACACCACTTAAGCTAGTGGCTGATTCATTCTTATTAGCGGAGCGTCAATTAGTCAGCCCATTTGAAGATTAGTTTTTTGTTGCAGCGGGTGCGGCATCTGACTGTATAATCTCGCACATGCAAATAGATTTTAAAGAATTAACACCGAATCAACGTTATGGCACGATGGTGCAAACCATAGTGCCTAGGCCGATTGCTTGGGTGCTCAGCGATAATGGCGACGACAGCTACAATGTAGCGCCGTTTTCATTTTTCACCGGTATCGGCAGTGATCCGGCTTTATTGGTGCTGTCGATTGGAAAAAAAGATGCCACAATTGAAAAAGATACACGCGTCAATATTCGCGAGCGTGACAATTTTGTTGTTCACATACCCAGCTCAAGGCATATTGATCAAGTGAATCAAACATCACAAACGCTTGCCCATGGTGAGTCAGAGGTAGAATTAGCAAAATTAAACCTTATTGAGTTTGAGGGCTTTCCATTACCTCGAATTGCGGATTGTGATGTTGCATTTGCCTGTAAACGCTATCGAATAGATCAGATTGGTGACATGGAACAAGCGGTGATTTACGGCGAAATACTCGCCGTAACAGTTAACGAAGGTGTTATTCAAACAGCCGAAAATAATCGTTTGCATGTTGATACACTCAAGCTAGATCCATTAGCTCGTTTAGGCGGCAGCAACTATTCGGCAGTGGGTGAAATATTGAGTGCTAAGAGACCAAAGTAGTGAAGATTGAAAGTAGTAACGGATAAAAAGTAGCAAATTTCAATTGGCGTTTAACCACTGTTCAATCGTCAAACTTGCAGGCCTAAAGAAGCATATTAATCGACCCTCTTGGTCAGCACCTGCAGATGCGTGCCAGGGCCCTGTGCCATGTAATAGCAAACGATGGCCAACAAAGGCTTCGCCTGGTTTTAATGCTATTTCAATTCGCTCACATTCATTAAATATTCTTTTACGAACATTCGTATAACACTCGGTTATCGCCGTGTTTGACCATAGTTCTGTTGAGATTTTGTTTAAGTATTCCTGAAATGCGCTTTGTACTAATTTTTGTGAACCGCTCCAAACAACGAAAGAGGCGGCATCTGCACTGAAGTTACTCATTGGAATTGCCAAAATATAATCATGATACTCACGACAATAACGCTGTTGATTTGTCTCTTTTAATAAGCCATCAACGTGTGCGGCATCGCACCGTAAGCGATACCTGTGAGCCGCATCGCTCTCATCACTAGATTGTTTTGGGTAGCCAGGATAGCACACCGATAACTGCCCTCTGTCGAGATTAATCGGTGCCTTGATGATTGTTTCTTGTATAAATGAAATGACATTACCCGTTAGTGCGATTCCATTATGTGTTTTTCCTGAGCGGTCATTCTCTAGTACATTAACGCCAGCAAACCACGTACCACCATGGCGTAACCATTGTTGGTTTTGTGGTGCTGATATCGCTTGCCTGGCCGCGGGTAATGTTTGACTCACCCAATTTTCAACATGTTGATCATGTTCAAAAACACACCAACCGTTATTGTTATATGAGTTAAATGAATCGGCGATTGAATTTTTGTCGATATTCGCTGGATGCATGCTCTACTTGATATGAGTGATTTAACAAATTTGAAGGTGATCGCCTCACAACCATTGTATACGGTGCAGGTGCTCTGTAACGCATTGAATTATGCATCTTGATATATTGAACTTTAAAAATAGTTGCGTATAATTCCGCGATGGAAAATATCAAACAAGCACTCACCTTTGATGACGTCCTTTTAACGCCTGCCAAGTCAAGCGTTTTGCCCCGCGACGTCGAACTCTCCACGCAGCTTACCAAAGAAATTCGCCTAGGCATTCCGTTGCTATCCGCTGCTATGGATACCGTAACTGAGTCACGCATGGCCATTTGTTTAGCACAAGAAGGCGGACTTAGTGTTATTCATAAAAATATGACACCAGAGCTGCAGGCTAAGAACGTTTCTCGCGTTAAAAAGTTTGAAAGTGGTGTGATTAACGATCCCATTACAGTGTCACCCAACACAAGTATTGGTGATGTTTTAGCATTGACCCGTCGTCATAAAATATCAGGTGTGCCGGTTGTGGATGGTGACAATTTGGTCGGTATTGTGACGGGTCGAGATTTACGTTTTGAAACGCGTTTAGATGAACCTGTGTCAAAAGCGATGACACCGAAAGGCAAACTAGTCACGGTTAAAGAAGGCGCCAGCAAAGAAGAAATTCAGAGTTTGTTGCATGAACATCGTATTGAAAAAGTATTAGTGGTTGATGATTCGTTTCATTTGAAAGGTTTGGTTACGGTTAAAGATATTCAAAAATCAACTGACCATCCGAATGCTTCAAAAGACTCTAACGGCAACCTTCGAGTTGGTGCTGCAGTTGGCACAGGCGCAGACACTGATCAACGCGTTGCATTGTTGGCAGAAGCGGGTGTTGATGTCATTGTTGTTGATACAGCACATGGACATTCTGTCGGTGTGTTAGACGTGGTGAGTCGCATTAAGAAAGCGTATCCAGATATTCAAATTATTGGTGGTAACATAGCCACCGCACACGCAGCACTCGATCTTGCGAAAGCTGGCGCTGATGCTGTAAAAGTCGGTATTGGCCCAGGTTCGATTTGTACAACCCGAATGGTTGCTGGCGTAGGTGTGCCGCAAATTACCGCGGTTTACGATGTTGCTCAAGCGCTTAAAAAATTAGGCATTCCATTAATCGCTGACGGCGGCTTACGTTTCTCTGGCGATATTGCAAAGGCCGTTGCAGCGGGCGCTAATTGTGTGATGGTCGGCGGCTTGCTGGCAGGTACTGATGAAGCGCCGGGTGAAATTGAATTATTTCAAGGCCGTTCGTATAAGTCGTATCGCGGTATGGGCTCGATTGGCGCAATGGAGCTGGGTTCTAAAGATCGTTATTTTCAAACCGATGAATCTGAGACCGAGAAGTTGGTGCCCGAAGGTATTGAAGGGCGCGTGCCGTATAAAGGCCCCGCAATTAATATTATTCACCAGTTGATGGGTGGTTTACGCTCAAGTATGGGCTACACCGGCAACAGCACATTGGCTGAGATGCGTGAAAATTGTGAGTTCGTGCAAATTACCAATGCAGGTGTCACAGAGTCCCATGTGCACGACGTAACCATTACCAAAGAAGCACCTAATTACCGAAGCTAATTAAAAATTCGTTAAACGCAAATCAAACCGAACTGTTTTACAAAAACTCGGCTTAACCCCAAAAAAACTAATGACTGATATCCACAGAGATAAAATCTTAATTCTAGATTTTGGTTCTCAATACACACAATTAATTGCCCGCCGAGTTCGTGAACTGGGCGTCTATTGTGAAATTTGGGGCTATGACAACGATCTGGCAACGGTTCAACAGTTTGATCCTAAAGGTATTATTTTGTCAGGTGGCCCGTCAACGGTAACAGAAGAACACACACCTCGAGCCCCCGAGGGTATGTTTGAGATGGGGCTTCCCATTTTAGGTATTTGCTACGGTCTTCAATGCATGGCCGCAACCTTAGGCGGAGGTGTCTCAACCTCTGATAAAAGGGAGTTTGGTCATGCTGATCTTGAAGTTTGTGCAGACAATGCTTTAATTAAAGAGGTGACCCAAAGCGTTTGGATGAGTCACGGTGATAAAGTCACGTCATTACCTGACGGTTTTAAGGTTGTTGCTCAGTCAGCTAATGCGCCATTGTGTGCAATTGCTGATGAAGAACGCCAGTTTTATGGTGTGCAATTTCATCCAGAAGTTACCCATAGTGAATATGGTGAACAATTACTAAGCCGTTTTGTGCATGACATCTGCGATTGCGGTCGCGATTGGTCTGCCAGCAACATTATTCAAGATGCAATTGATACCGCTCGCGCTAAAGTGGGCGAGGATCATGTTATTTTAGGCTTGTCGGGTGGCGTTGACTCGTCTGTCGTTGCCGCATTATTGCATCAAGCGATCGGTGATCAGCTCACCTGTATTTTTGTTGATAACGGTTTGTTACGCAAAAACGAAGGTGATCAAGTCATGGAGACCTTTGCTAATAATATGGGGGTTCGCGTTATTCGGGTGAATGCCGAGCAACGATTTTTAAGTGAGCTTGCGGGCGAGCATGAACCAGAAGCCAAACGTAAAATTATTGGCCGTGTGTTTGTTGAAATTTTTGAGGAAGAATCGAAGAAAATTCACAATGCGAAATGGTTAGCCCAAGGCACCATCTACCCAGATGTGATTGAGTCTGCTGCTTCCAAAACAGGTAAGGCGGAAGTGATTAAATCGCACCATAATGTCGGTGGCCTGCCAGACGATATGGAGCTTGAATTACTTGAACCACTCCGCGAGCTGTTTAAAGATGAAGTGCGCAAAATTGGTATCGAGTTAGGCTTGCCTGCCAAAATGATTCACCGTCACCCATTTCCTGGGCCTGGATTAGGTGTTCGTATATTGGGCGAAGTCAAGAAAGAGTATGCCGATGTCTTGCGTGAAGCCGATGATATTTTTATGCAAGAGTTAGACGCCACAGGTTGGTATCAAAAAACCAGCCAAGCCTTCGCGGTATTTTTGCCAGTAAAATCCGTTGGTGTGGTTGGTGACAACCGTGCTTACGATTGGGTGATTGCCTTGCGCGCTGTCGAAACCATTGATTTTATGACCGCGACTTGGGCACATATTCCTTATGATATTCTTG
>CAZOBR010000107.1:0-8311 GCA_964578035.1 uncultured Gammaproteobacteria bacterium | reverse complement strand
CGCGTAGCTCAGTTGGTTAGAGCACCACCTTGACATGGTGGGGGTCGTTGGTTCGAATCCAATCGCGTCTACCATTTTGTGTTCATTTTGAGCATGATTTTATGTTTTAATTGAGTATAGAAACTTATTAAACTAAACGAAAATTAAACTAACTAAACGAAAAAGGTACTGCCATAGCCATTAAGAAAAAACAGCGTGTTAATGAAGACATTACTGCGCCCAGCATTCGAGTAATCGATCAAAACGGTGACCAAGCCGGCATTCTAGATCGAGCTGATGCATTAGCATTAGCTGACAAAGTAGGTTTAGATCTTGTGGAGATATCTCCAAACGCTGATCCTCCTGTTTGTCGGGTGATGGACTATGGCAAGTTTTTGTACGAAGACAGTAAGCGTAAAGCGGCTGCGCGTAAAAACCAAAAACAAACCCAAGTAAAAGAGATTAAATTCAGGCCTGGTACAGATATTGGCGATTACAATATCAAACTTGGCAAGCTTAAAGAATTTTTAAGCAATGGCGACAAAACGAAAGTAACTATTCGTTTCCGCGGGCGCGAAATGGCGCACAAAGAACTGGGTATGGAGCTTTTGAAGCGAGTAGAGACAGATTTAGAAGAGTTTGGTGCTGTTGAACAGTTTCCAAAGCTTGAGGGTCGTCAAATGGTGATGGTACTTGGGCCAGTAAAAAAATAGCTGAGTCATTGATACTCGTGATTGATATTACTTATCAAACAAAACAAGCTGACTCATTATGTGGCTAGCTTGTTTTCACAACCGGGCCGATCATTAGCTGATCGTGAGCTCACAAGGCTTTGATTGAAGTACAACTTTTAAACTTTTTTCAGAGTGTAGATTAACGGCAACCGACGCTTTGCGTCTGAGGTAATTATGCCTAAAATTAAAAGTAATAGTGGCGCGGCAAAGCGCTTCAAAAAAACAGGTAGCGGTAAGTTTAAACGCTCTCAATCTCATTTGCGTCATATCTTGACCAAGAAATCGACTAAACGTAAACGTCATTTACGTCATCAAACCACAGCAACCGCTGCGGATGCTAAGTTGATTCAACGTATGTTGCCATACGCCTAAATAGGAGAGAAGAGAAATGCCTAGAGTAAAACGTGGCGTCACCGCCAGAGCAAAACACAAAAAAGTCATCGCACAAGCCAAAGGCTACCGTGGACGTAATAAAAACGTCTTCCGTGTTGCTAAGCAAGCTGTTACACGTGCAGGTCAATACGAGTATCGTGATCGTCGTCAACGCAAGCGTCAATTCCGTCGTTTATGGATTACGCGTATTTCTGCTGCGGCTAAAATGAACGGTCTTAACTACAGTCGTTTCATTAACGGCATGTTAAAAGCTGGCATCGAACTTGACCGCAAAGTGCTTGCTGATATTGCTGTGCACGATCCAGCTGCGTTCGCGCAACTTGCTGCACAAGCTAAAGACGTGCTTGGTATTAAAGACGAAAAAGCAGCGTAAGCTTTCGGTTCGTCGCAACGAGTACAAACAAGTTTGTTAAACTAATTTGCTTTAAAGACGGCTTGTTTAGATAAGTACTTACATAAAAAAGGAAGGCTGCGGCCTTCCTTTTTTTTCAAAAATAAAAATTCAAACGCTAATGATCGATTCACTTGACGCTAATTTACAGAGCATTCTTGAACAGGCTAAAATGGCTATTCAAGAAGCGCAAAAGCCTGCTCAGCTGGAAGAAATGCGAGTACAGTACTTAGGCAAAAAAGGCGAGTTGACCAGTCAGCTCAAACAAATTGGTAGTTTGCCGCCTGCAGAACGCCCGTTGTTTGGTGACAAAGTAAATCAAATTAAACAGCAACTTGCTGAGTTGATTAATCTTAAAAAGGCTGAATTAGAAACGGCGGAGCTTGCTGCCGCAATTGCGGCTGAAAAAATTGATGTTACCTTGCCGGGCCGCGGTATTGGTTCGGGTGGCATTCATCCTGTTAGCCGCACTATGCAGCGCATAGAAGATATCTTTACAGCGATGGGATTTGGTGTGGCAACTGGCCCTGAAATCGAAGACGATTTTCATAACTTTGAAGCGCTGAATATTCCGCCTGAACACCCTGCCCGTGCGATGCACGATACATTCTATGTGGATGGTACTGAAGCCTCTGGTGGCATTACACATCTATTGCGAACACATACGTCGCCCGTTCAAGCGCGTTACATGTTAGACGAGCAACCGCCAATTAATATTATTGCGCCAGGTCGAGTCTACCGTTGTGACTCTGATGTGACGCACACGCCCATGTTTCATCAAGTTGAAGGCTTGATGGTGGATGAAGGCATCTCATTTGCTGATTTAAAAGGCGTATTAACACACTTTTTACGGCAATTTTTTGAAACAGATTTAGATATTCGCCTGCGTCCGTCGTATTTCCCATTCACGGAGCCATCGGCTGAAGTGGATATTAGTTGCGTATTCTGCGCTGATGATCATGGCAAACCTCAGGGCTGTCGTATTTGTAAGCACACAGGTTGGATTGAAGTGCTTGGTAGTGGCATGGTGCATCCAGAAGTGTTTAAACATGTGGGCATTGATGCTGAAAAATATACCGGTTTCGCATTTGGCTTAGGAGTCGAGCGACTAACCATGTTGCGCTATGGCGTTGATGACTTGCGTCTATTTTTTGATAACGACCTTACCTTCTTGGAGCAGTTCAAATGATTATCAGTGAACAATGGTTGCGCGATTGGGTTCGCGTAGAGCTTGATGCTCAAGGTATTGCTGATTGCCTAACGAATGCTGGCCTTGAGGTCGACGGGGTTAAATCACTGGGCGGCAGTATTGAAAAGCTAGTCGTTGGGCGTGTGTTGGAAGTATCAAAACACCCTGATGCAGACCGCCTTAACTTGACCAAAGTTGATATTGGTTCCGAGCAGCTTGATATTGTCTGCGGTGCTAGCAACGTGCGTCCAGATTTAATAGTCGCGGTTGCGACTGTTGGTGCAAAGCTGCCAAATGGTTTAAAAATTAAAAAAGCCAAGGTACGCGGTATTGAGTCTAATGGGATGTTGTGTTCGGCATCCGAACTTGGTTTAGAAGAAGATTCAGTTGGGTTGATTGAGCTTGATGCAGATGCTGAAATTGGTCAACGTGTTGATGAGTATCTGCAACTTGATGACCATTTAATCGACATTGATTTAACCCCGAATCGTGGTGATTGTTTAAGCGTGCAGGGTATTGCACGCGAGTTAAATGTGCTGGCCGATGGTCGTTACCATCCGCTGGATGTCGAGCCGGTTGATCCACCAATCGACACAACGATTGCAATCGATTTGAACGATGATGATGCATGCCCGTGTTACTTGGGTCGTGTGATTCAGGGTATTGATCAAAGTGCGACCACGCCGTTGTGGATGCAAGAGCGTTTACGCCGTTCAAATATACGACCTATCAGCCCAGTGGTCGATATCACTAATTACGTGATGATGGAGCTTGGTCAACCTATGCATGCATTTGATTTGGCCAAATTGGATCAAAAAATTATTGTGCGTCAATCAACTGCTGGTGAAACTATTGCATTGCTGGATGACTCAACAGCCACACTTGATGACGACACTCTGGTCATTGCAGATGCCGCAGGGCCAATCGCAATCGCCGGCGTTATGGGCGGCTCAGAAAGTGCTATTGGAGACAATACTGTTGATATCGTACTAGAAGCCGCACATTTCACACGCAAGTCAGCGGCAGGCCGCGCACGCCGCTATGGTCTGCATACTGAATCATCGCATCGATTTGAACGCGGTGTTGACCCTGCTTTACCAACCGTTGCAATGGAGCGAGCCACCGAGCTCGTGCTTGAAGTTTGTGGCGGGCAGGCCGGTCCAGTTAACGCGCAACAGAATATTGCTGGTTTGCAAGCGAAGCCGGCAGTCAATATTCGTTTGGACAGGCTAAAAAGTTTGCTCGGTATGGAGCTTGATGCGCAAGAGGTTGGTGGTATTTTGAATCGTATCGCCGATTCAGTCACCAGCAGTGATTCGCAATGGCAGGTTAGTCCACCAAGCTATCGTTTTGATATTGAGCGTGAGGCAGACCTTGTTGAAGAAGTCGCGCGTGTAAAAGGCTATGACAATATCCCGACCGCAATGCCGCGTATCGCACCGCGAACAATTGCCGCGTCCGAAGACGCGATTACCGCGCGCCAAGTGCGCCAAGCGTTTGTTGCGCGCGATTATCGCGAGGTAATTACCTATAGTTTTATTGACCCTGCTGAGCATGCCCGTTTTAGTGACGAAACCCCAGTTAAGTTGTCAAACCCGCTTGCGGATAATATGTCTGTAATGCGCACAAGTTTATTACCCGGTCTGGTTAATGCGGCGCAGTTTAATAAGAATCGCCAAACCGAGCGATTAAGGTTGTTTGAGATTGGTGCAAGCTATCACAAAGTTGATGGTGTATATAAAGAACACCAAAAGTTAGCTGGATTTGTAAGTGGCCCATTAACAACGGCGCAATGGGGTATAAATGAAACCAGAAATGCTGATTTTTATGACATAAAGGCCGATTTAGAGGCCGTACTTGCCTTGACCGGTAAAAAAGAAGCCTTTATATTTAATAAGTTCGAACACATTGCTCTGCATCCAGGTCAAGTTTGTTCACTTTCTTGTAAACAGGAAAATGGCGAATATTTGGAGATTGGTTATCTGGGGCGCTTGCATCCCTTAGTTGAAAAACACTATGACTTATCGATGCCAGCTTACGTATTCGAATTGAATTTGGATATTGCATTGCAAGCACAGCTACCTGCGTTTGTTAGTGTTTCTAAATTTCCTAGTATTAAACGTGATTTGTCTGTCACGGTTGCTCAAGATGTACCGGTTTCGGCAATGCTTGATGTTGTCAAAACTGAGTTAGGTGAGGCGCTGAGCAATATAGTGTTGTTCGATGTCTATCGTGGCACGGGTGTTGCAGAAGGCCAAAAAAGCGTTTCGCTGAGTTTGGTTCTACAGCATGCTGACAGAACAATGACAGATGAAGAAGCAGAAACATTTATGCAGAGCTCTTTAACTGCTTTGAACGATAATTTTAGTGCTAACTTAAGGACTTAAATTATATTGCTTTGAAAATAAGAGCTAGTTGCATAGTGTGAACTGTAGGTTTGTTTTGATAGTCGTTTTTTGACTTTGAGCTTGGACGGATAAAGTCTTAAACAACTTACTTATAAGAGGGTGATTATGGCAGTAACAAAAGCGGAACTAGCAGTCTCACTTCATGAAGAATTAGGGCTCAATAAGCGCGAGTCTAAAGAATTTGTTGAGCAATTTTTTGAGACAATTAAAGGTGCATTGGAAGACGGTAGCTCTGTTAAACTGTCAGGTTTTGGTAACTTTGGTCTGCGTGATAAACCGGCTAGGCCTGGGCGTAACCCTAAAACGGGTGAAGAAATTCCTATTTCGGCACGCCGTGTAGTCACGTTTAAAGCAAGCCAAAAATTGAAGGAAGCGATCGATCGAAACGCATCTGCACTTAAAAAAATATTCAGTTAACAAAAAATACACTGTACTAACTCAAGTGCTGACTGGTAAACTGCACGCAGACGTTAGATCTATCAATAAAAAACAGGAACCATAAATGCTAGACCAAGGGGATAACGCAACTCTGCCACCGATTCCAAGTAAACGGTACTTCACGATTGGTGAAGTAAGTGAGTTATGTATGGTTAAACCGCATGTATTGCGCTATTGGGAACAAGAATTCACGCAATTAAACCCTGTTAAACGGCGCGGTAACCGCCGTTACTATCAACGCCACGAAGTTCAGCTAATACGCCGAATACGCAGTTTGCTCTACATAGAAGGGTTCACAATCAGTGGTGCAAAAAACCAAATCGAAATGGAAGCCGGCACGCAAGCGACCCCAACAACCCAAGTCAAAAAACAAATGGTTGCTGAACTCATCACTGAGATAGACGAAGTCGTCGCTATTCTTTCTGAGTAAACTCCTTTTATTTAGTTTATTAGGTGAGGTGAATTTTTTCATTTGGCCTGATACTTATTAGTTATTTCATAATATAAAATTTTGTGAAATCGCTATTAACTGCATTGTTATTTACTTAACCTCTTGGATAATCTGACGAAGTTGTAAGGTTATCGCAATCACACTGAAAGTGCGCTTTACCTTATATTTGGTTGGGGTATGTTAATCGGGGTAGGTTAAAGTGAATAAGCATGAGGGTATAAAGTTAATATCTATATTAAAGCTCAGTGATTTAAGTAATCGATCATTGGTGTTGTGTTCACAATTTTCTCGTGAGCTTAAAAAACTTGATGGCAAAGGTCTTGTGCTACAAGACCCGCATTTACCTAAGTCTATCGCTAAGGCAATGCTTAACAATCGTAGTGCCAAGTTGACCGAAGTGTTCGAAAAGTTACTTAAAGAGTTGGGTCTAGACGCTGAGCAAACTGATATTAACAACAATGTCGCGAGCAAGGAAAAGCGTTATCGTGGTTTAGTGCAAGATACTAAGCAAGCGGCTATTAACAAAAAAAATGAAAATACTTCTACTGTTAAAGAGAGTAGCGCAGCTAAAATGTACCGAGGTGTTCCACTAGCCGATTAAGTGTGCTTAATGGATGTTCCAAGGGTGGCGCCCCTAATATAGACCTCCAATGTGCTAATCTGCTCATTGCTATAAACATGAACTCATCGCTGATGAACTAAGTAAAAACACTAGCTGATATAAAAGACACTGATGGACTCACCAGACTGCCCTGTGAGTGGCCAGACCAAACGCCTGATTGTTAATGTTGATTCACTCTGGGTTGATCAGAGACTTATTTTCTTGGGAGGGTTAAACCTGGGAAGAGGACCAGGGTATTCCCCTGAAGCACGGGAACGCGCGGTTTGTCAGCGAGCATGAGTCCGCGCTCAATTAAAGAAAGAACTCGCAGTAGTTAAAGTGCAGAGAGGCATATTATAAAGGGCTACGGCGTACTTTATTCGAGACCTAGCATGAAATACGTCTGAATTGGGCGTTATCAACGGCAGAGCACCGACGAGACACAAGCAATCACAACATCTTTTAAGCATCACCACGCATAGTATGGTGATTTATAATGAAAGAGCGGTAGAATAATACTTATTCACCATGATAAAGATACTGGATCAGAAAGTATGACCTTTACAGAAATTGCTATTATCAAAACCGAGCAGCTACTAGGCATACAAAATAACCTTCTATCGGGTAATGCATGGTCTGCAGCAATAACAACGATGCTGGTGTTTGCCATTCTAGCACTGATTATGCATTTAATTGCGAGTGGGCTGATCAAGCTATTTACGGCACGCTACCCATCTGAATTGGGTAATAACCTTGTGCAGGCCGTTCGGCGTCCTATTTTATTGTCGGCGCTACTAACAGGGCTAGCGCTGTCCTTAAGGCACTTTGATACACCCGAACTATTGATTCAACGGTTTGATAGCAGCATGTTAACAATTATGCTGTTATTTTGGTCAATCTGTATCATCAAAGCATCTCAAATGATAATGGCGGCAATGAGCCGTGAAAGAAAGGATAAACCTTCATTAATAAGCCCACAAACCTTGCCGCTGTTTCAAAATTTTTCGTTTATTGTCATCTTAGTGTATTCATTATATCTGTTGTTTAAATTTTGGGGAGTAGATTTAACCGCATGGATCGCTTCCGCAGGTATTGTCGGTGTCGCGCTGGGTTTCGCGGCAAAAGATACCTTAGCTAATCTTATTTCGGGGGTATTCATTGTTGCTGATGCTCCCTATAAATTAGGTGATGTGGTTGTGTTAGAAACGATGGAACGTGGTCAAATTACACACATAGGATTACGCAGCACACGCATGTTCACAACCGATCATGCCGAAATTACGATTCCCAATTCGTTGATGGGGAACTCGAAAGTCATTAATGAATCTGGTGGATACCATCAAAAAAGTCGAATTCGAATACCGGTTGGTGTTGCCTACGGAAGTAACGTAGATACAGTAAAAGGTATATTGATGGAAGTTGCCTTAGGCCACCGAGAAGTGTGTAGTACCCCTGAGCACAGGGTTCGGTTTCGAGTGTTTGGCACGTCCAGCCTGGACTTCGAACTATTATGCTGGATCAACGATCCTCAGTCGCGTGGTCGCATGATTGATGAACTCAACACTCTGATTTATAAAGCATTTCAAGAAAATGAAATTGAAATACCTTACGCGAAACAAGATATCTACATTCGTTCAGTCACGCAAACGCAAACTACACCTGAGTAAAACTCATAGGCCTCTTTTTATCACCGGATTGCAGCGCAACCCTAATTCGATAAAAGAAAA
>CAZOBR010000106.1:0-8422 GCA_964578035.1 uncultured Gammaproteobacteria bacterium | reverse complement strand
GCCACTTCGCCACTTAAAGCGGCGGACGATGCTCTGGTACTCGATACTTCTGATCTTACGATTGACGAAGTTGTTACGCGCATTTTGAATCATGTAAGTTAACGCTGATTACTTTATTCGGAAAAGCATTCAGTTCGGAAAAACTCGCTAATTTTAAGCCACTAAACTAAACGAAATGTGGCAAAGTTTGCAGAGTTGAAGGTAGAGAATTATGAGCGAATCATTCGCTGAAATGTTTGAAGAGAGCCTGAAAAACACCGTCATGACGATCGGTGAGGTGATCAAAGCAGAAGTAGTATCCGTGGATGGTGATTATGTCACCGTTACCGCTGGCCTCAAATCTGAAGCCGAAATTCCCCTAGCACAGTTCGCCAAAATTGAAGGCGAGTACAATGTTCAAGAAGGTGACCTCGTTGAAGTGGTTATCGAGAATGTTGAAGATGGCTATGGCCGCACTAAATTGTCACACGACAAGGCGCGTCGTGTACGTGTTTGGGCGGACTTGGAGCAAGCACACGAAAACGAAGATATCGTTGTCGGTCAAATCACAGGCAAAGTAAAAGGCGGTTTCACCGTATCTTTACAAAATGTCCGTGCATTCTTACCGGGTTCTTTGGTTGATGTGCGTCCTGTAAAAGATTCTGCGTATCTTGAAAATCGTGACCTAGAGTTGAAAGTTATCAAGATCGACAAAGCTCGCAACAACGTGGTTGTTTCTCGCCGCGCTGTTGTTGAGAACGAACTTGGCGCTGAGCGCGAAGAGCTGCTTAAAACCATTGAAGAAGGCCAAATTGTTAAAGGTATCGTTAAGAACCTTACTGATTATGGTGCGTTCATCAACTTGGGCGGTATCGATGGCTTGTTGCACATTACTGATATGGCTTGGAAGCGCGTTAAACACCCTTCTGAGATATTGGAAGTGGGGCAAGATATCGAAGCACGCGTATTGAAGTTCGATAAAGAAAAAGCACGTGTCTCTCTAGGCATCAAGCAAATGGGTGATGACCCATGGAAAGATCTAGCACGTCGCTTCTTGGTAGACACACGCCACTACGGTAAAGTGACTAACATCACTGATTATGGTGCTTTCGTTGAACTAGAAGACGGTGTTGAAGGTCTTGTGCACGTTTCTGAAATGGATTGGACAAACAAAAATGTTCACCCAAGCAAAATTTGTCAATTGAATGATGAAGTTGAAGTCATCGTTCTTGAAATCGACCCAGATCGTCGTCGTATCTCTCTTGGTATGAAGCAATGTAAAGCGAACCCATGGGATAGCTTTGCTGCAACACACAAGAAAGGCGATAAAGTTAGCGGCCGCATTAAATCAATTACTGATTTTGGTGTGTTCATTGGCCTAGACGGTAACATTGATGGCTTGATTCACTTAAGCGATCTTTCTTGGGAAGAAGACGGCGAAGCCGTTATTCGTAACTACACCAAAGGTGATGAGTTAGAAGCGGTTGTATTGGCGGTTGATTCTGATCGTGAACGTATTTCACTCGGCGTTAAGCAAATCTCAGGCGACCCGTTCAGTGATTTCGTTGGCCAACACAGCAAAGGCGCCGTGGTCAGCGGTGTTGTTAAAGAGGCTGATGCTCGTGGTGTAACAATCACACTAGAAGACGGTGTTGAAGGGTACTTGCGTGCCGCTGAAATTTCACGTGATCACGTTGAGGATGCATCTGCATTGTTCAGTGCGGGTGATACTGTTGAGTCAAAAGTAACGTCAATCGACCGCAAGACACGTCGTATTTCATTGTCAGTCAAAGCCCTTGAAGCGCAACACGAAAGTGAAGCCGTTCAAGAATATGGCCGCGGTTCAGATGAAGGTGGCAGTAGTTTGTTGGCTGAAAAATTGAAGCAGCAATTAAATAAATAAGCGTACGCTTCAAAAGTGTTTGAAAAACGCCGCTTGCTGCTATTAGCAAACGGCGTTTTTATTGCCTGTTAAATATTTATTTAGCAATATGCGCTTAAATGCATGACAAATGCTTATGTTAATTGAAACAATATCAGTAACTTAGCGAGTTTTTTGCATAAAGTCGTATTGCCTAAGCAAACATCAAACCCTATACTTGGGTGCTGAAAATAAGATGGGTAAAACGGAAATAGACGCAAAATGTTAAATAAACCAACAATAACTCGGTCAGAGTTAATTGATGCGCTTGTTGATAAGCAACCGCACTTAGCGCACCGTGATGTTGAGCTGGCCGTTAAAGCGGTTCTTGAACGTATGGCTGATGCTTTTGAAGACGGTGACCGAATTGAGATACGCGGTTTTGGCAGTTTCTCTTTACATTATCGTCCTGCAAGAGTAGGTCGAAACCCAAAAACAGGCGAGTCCGTTGCGGTTGAAAATAAATTTTCACCACACTTTAAACCTGGTAAAGAACTAAAAGAGCGGGTTGACGCGATTAATTCTTAAACCGTAATTAAGCTATGAAACGAATTCTCTACATTATCGTCTTCCTTATTGTTGCATTATTTGCATTCACGTTGAATCTTAAAAATCCCGACAATATTCTAGTTAATTATTATTTCGATATTCAATGGAACGTGCCGCTGTTCATAGTGTTAGTCGTCCCGTTCTTCACTGGTATGTTGTTGGGTGTGTTAATGATGAGTGTGTCCGTTTTAAAATCAAAACGCCATACTAGTCAAACCAAACGCAGCCTTGCTAAGGTAGAAAAAGAAGTGCAAAACTTGCGAGCTATGCCAATTAAGGACGAGGTCTGAAAATTGTGAGCTTGTTCCAATTGTTTGATTGGACATGGCCAGCCATTGCGCTGGCCTTTTCATTGGGCGTGGTCGTAACTCGATGGTTTTATACGCGTAGCAAAAAAGGTGCAAAACAGCGCGTTAATCAAGATTATTTCAAAGGTCTAAATTTTGTTCTCAATGAACAACCTGATAAAGCGATTGAAGTATTTATTAAAGCGCTTGAAGTAGACAGTGAAACAGTCGAGCTACACCTAGCCTTGGGCGGTTTGTTTCGTCGTAAAGGACAGGTTGATAGAGCCACTCGAATACATCAAAATTTAATTGCCAGACCCAGCTTAACGGATGAGCAGCGACAACATGCGATTTACGAATTAGCGCAAGATTACTATAAAGCTGGCTTGCTCGACCGAGCAGAAAACCTATTTTTAGAATTAAAAGAGTCGCAGGCGTATCGTCGTCGTGCCATTAATGGATTATGTGGTGTTTACCAACAAGAAAAAGAATGGCGCAAAGCTATTGATGTGCTACGCCTGCATCGGCGTCAAGTCAGGCCAGATCACAGCAAGCAGATAGCGCATTATTGGTGTGAACTAGCCGAAGATGCAATAAGTTTGGCCGATTATGATGAGGCCGATAAATGTTTGCGCAATGCCTTATCCGAAGACCGTACAACTGCACGTGCTGTATTGTTGCGTGGCGAATTACATTACCAGAAGAAAGAATACACAAAAGCATTACAGTTGTGGCAAAGCTTATCGGTCAGCAAGCCAGGTCTGGCTGAGCTGGTTGTGGCCAAGTCAATTTTGAGTTACCAGGCGCTTAAAGATCAAAAAGGCTTAAAAAAATATCTATTAGACGACGCGTCTATTCCGAAAGACGCACAAGCGTTTAAATTGTGGCAACAGTCTCTGGAATCGGTTCTGGGTGATGTGTCATCAATTGAGCATGTGTTCGAGCAGGTTCAGTTGCAATTACAGGGCGATGGTCCGAGCGCGTCAGCTGCGGTTTTTCTATTAGATACAGCGGAAAAACACCAGCTTAGCGAGCAGCAACAGGCTGGATTGTTGAAAGGTTTATTAGCGCACGCAAAAAACCGCAAGATTGAGTATACTTGCGTAGGGTGCGGGTTCGACACAAAAGCAATGTATTGGTATTGCCCAAATTGTGGCGAATGGGAAAGTTTTAGTTAATCAATTATTAATTAATCAATAATACAAGTAATGCTTCAGCAAAACTCAGTTCTAGCTAGACAATCGAACTTATCAGGTATCGAGGTTAATAATAGTGGCCGCTCAAATTAAATATCTAATATTCAAAGGGATTGAAAAGAAAGAACAAATTTTATTTAAATCATTTTTAAACTTAGCTAAAAATGAATTGACCTACCAAGTGGTGATTTTAAAGCCAGATGCTCAATCTGTTGATGCTCCAGATATTTTGATCATGGACGAAGGCTATCAACTTGATGAGGATGAACAATCACTCAGTGCCTTACCAACTGTTATCGTTGGACACGATGTAGATGATGATGCTTCCAATTATATTGCTCGGCCTGTGCAATGGAGCGATTTTAAAACGGCCTTAACGTCATTGGACATTGATACCACTGAAGAAGAGGAGCTGGTTGAGCGCGTATTGCCGAGCGATGTGAAGTTTGCGATAGCAGATGTCGGCGAGCCAACGGTTGTTTCTGTGGAAGAAGACGAAGTTGATTTTGCTGAGGAGGCCGATTATGACTACGAGCTCGGCCAAATGAGCGTGGATTATCAAAGCATCACGAACAGCGACTATATGAAAGTCGTTAATGACGTACAGCAGTTTAATGATATGTCTGACTCAGATAATCCAGAACCGGTTATATTAATGACCGATGATGAAAGTGCGTCGGCAAACAGTGTACTTGTGATTGAAACAAACAGCTTAGACGCATGGGATTTTACCGAAGTAGAAAGCGATGCTGAGCACAGTGTTAGTGACTTTGAGTTTGAATCAAATCGTGATATTGAACCCAGCCCAAGTGAAACCATTGTTGAAGCCAAGGTTGGCCGCGAGCTAAAGCTAGATGAAAGTTATTGGCTTGAAGACAACGAAATGATTGCCAACAACAAAAGTGTTTTATTCATTAAAGCAGACCGAGGCATGGTTTACAGCGATGTAGAACCCGGTAAATGGTTATCATTTTTACAGCGCAGTAACTTAACTCGCTTACCTCTTTCTGCTCAATGGCGGCCCACATCAAATCTCAAAGTTTACCCAATCGACCGTCTGCTGTGGGTTAACACGCTGGTTAATGAAGGTTCGCAGTTGTTGCATGGCCTGAACGAAGAGCAAGAGTACATTCTAAAATGTTGGCCTAAATTTGAGTTGTTAGAGCTAGATAACACCTTGCTCAAGCTCTGTTCAATGCTATTCGTTCAGCCTGAAAGCGTTGTGTCATTAGCGCAAAAATCAGGTTATGGTCGTTCAACCATTCGAGGGTTGATGAACGCATGTTATGAAGCCGATATTTTGAAATTGCCTCGTGATGTTAACTTAGCTGTGTTACCAAAAATAACCAGCAACGAAAGTGTGTTTGGCAAAATTAAAGACGTCTTCCGGTAATAGACGAAATAGAATTACAGGATATACAAAGGCAACAATAAATGGCATCTGAACAATTAAATATTGCGCTCACTGGAGTCGCAGGTCGAATGGGGCGGGCATTAGTGTCTGCCGTTGCTGAAAATGAAAGTACGCAGTTGGGCGCAGCAATTCAACGCCAAGACAGCTCATTATTAGGCGTTGATGCGGGAGAAATGGCCGGTATTGGCAAACTAAGTGTGCCTATCATCGCTTCTCTTGATGCCTGTGATGAGGGCAGTTTTGATGTGCTCATTGATTTTACCTTGGTTGAGCCAAGCCTAGAAAATCTTGAATATTGTCGTCGCAATGGCAACGCCATGGTTATTGGCACGACTGGTTTTAATGCACAGCAACGACAAGTGATTGCTGACGCAGCCAAAGACATTGCGGTTGTTCTTGCGCCGAACATGAGCGTAGGCGTAAATTTGTGTTTTCATCTGCTCAAGCAAATGTCACAAGTATTGGGTGACGAATCTGACATTGAAATTATTGAAACACACCATCGGCATAAATTAGATGCGCCATCGGGCACTGCGGTGCGTATGGGTGAAGTTGTTGCTGACGCGCTTGGGCGAGATTTAAGTGAATGTGCGATTTATGGTCGCGAAGGGTTCACCGAACCCCGTAGTCGCCAGACGATTGGTTTTTCAACCGTTAGAGCGGGTGATGTAGTGGGCGATCACACTGTGCTATTTGCCAGTGACGGCGAACGCGTGGAGCTGACGCATAAAGCTTCGTCAAGAATGACGTTTGCTAAAGGCGCATTACGCGCTGCGAAATGGTTGCATGGTAAACCAGCCGGTTTGTATGACATGCAAGATGTCTTGTCATTACGTTGATAAGCGCTCAGTTTGTCTATTCAAATTAATCGCGTTTTTGTCGTAGTTTTGCTTCGCATGAGATTGCATCCAGCACTCAACCTCGGATACAATACGCCGCGATGAAAAGGCCAGACAAACAGGCAAAACATTAGCCTAAAATTAACAAAATTCCGTAGAGGGAGAAGCTCTTATTTGAGCTTCTCCCTTTTTTTAAGCGCATTTTGAGTCATTTGATACGCTTTTTACAAATTTAACCGCAATTGAGAACCAAGTGAAAAATACAGCACTATTGGCATTACAAGATGGCTCCTTATTTTGGGGCAAGTCTATTGGAGCAGAAGGGCAAACTGTTGGCGAGGTGGTTTTTAATACGTCAATGACCGGTTATCAGGAAATTTTGACTGACCCTTCTTACTCTCAGCAAATAGTGACACTGACTTACCCGCATATCGGTAACACAGGCACCAATGACGAAGACATTGAATCTAAGCAAGTTTATGCCCAAGGTTTGATTATTCGTGACCTACCGCGCATGGCGAATAATTGGCGCAATACGCAAAATTTAGACGAATATTTAATTGCGAATAATACCGTTGCGATTGCCGATATTGATACGCGCCAGCTAACGCGTTTGCTACGTGAAAAAGGCGCACAGAACAGCTGCATTGTGACCGGCGATAATATTGACGCCGAGCAAGCAGTACAAACCGCAAAAGCCTTTCCTGGTTTAAAAGGAATGGACTTGGCAAAAGAAGTAACAACGCCTCAAGCATATCAATGGGAACAATCAGTCTGGTCATTGAAAGAGGGTTATCAAAGCCAAGCAAACAAAGACTATAAGGTTGTTGCTTACGATTTTGGTGTTAAACACAATATTTTACGAATTCTTGTAGACCTTGGTTGCGAGGTTGTGGTGGTGCCTGCTAAAACGCCCGCGCAGGAAGTATTAGCTGAAAAGCCAGATGGTGTATTTTTATCCAATGGCCCGGGTGATCCAGAGCCTTGTGATTATGCAATTGCGGCTACACAAGAAATTATTAACAGTGGCACGCCAGTTTTTGGCATTTGTTTAGGTCATCAAATTTTGGCTTTGGCATCGGGTGCGAAAACAGAAAAAATGAAGTTTGGTCACCACGGTGCTAACCATCCGGTGCAAGACTTGCAGACTAAGCAAGTCATGATTACCAGTCAAAATCATGGCTTTGCAGTGCAAGAAAATAAGCTACCAAGCAATTTAACCGTGACTCACCGTTCGTTATTTGACAATACAATTCAAGGCATTGCGCGAATTGATGCGCCTGCGTTTTCGTTTCAGGGTCACCCTGAAGCCAGCCCAGGCCCACGCGATGTCGCACCATTATTTGAGCATTTTATTAAGCTCATGCAAGAACACAGTCAAGGGAGCCAGTAACATGCCAAAGCGTAATGACATTCAAACTGTTTTGATTATTGGTGCGGGCCCAATCATTATTGGTCAAGCCTGTGAATTTGATTATTCTGGTGTACAAGCCTGTAAAGCCTTAAAAGAAGAAGGTTATCGAGTGGTGCTGGTCAACTCAAACCCAGCGACGATTATGACCGATCCAGGTTTTGCCGATGCCACGTATATTGAACCAATTAGCTGGCAAGCGGTTGAGAAAATTATCGAAACTGAAAAGCCAGATGTCTTGTTGCCGACGATGGGTGGCCAAACGGCTTTAAACTGTGCGCTAGACCTTGAGCGCGAAGGTGTGCTTGCTAAAAATGGTGTCGAGATGATTGGCGCTAAAAAAGAAGCCATCGACAAAGCTGAAGATCGTCAACAGTTTAAAGAGGCAATGACAAAAATCGGCCTTGAAACGGTGCGCGGTGATATTGCGCACAGCATGGACGATGCGTTTAATATTCTTGATGGCCTTGGTTTGCCTGTGATTATTCGTCCATCGTTCACGATGGGTGGTACAGGCGGCGGCATTGCGTACAACAAAGAAGAGTTCGTCAAAATTTGTGAGCGCGGTTTAGATGCATCACCTACTAATGAGCTCTTAATTGAAGAATGTATTTTCGGTTGGAAAGAGTACGAAATGGAGGTGGTTCGTGACAACAAAGACAACTGCATTATTATTTGCGCAATTGAAAATTTTGATGCGATGGGCGTACACACTGGCGATTCAATTACCGTTGCGCCTGCTCAGACATTAACCGACAAAGAATACCAAATTATGCGCGATGCCAGTTTGGCCGTACTGCGCGAAATTGGTGTTGATACTGGCGGG
>CAZOBR010000105.1:0-8480 GCA_964578035.1 uncultured Gammaproteobacteria bacterium | reverse complement strand
CTGCATTACCATCAGCCATTTCTAACGCTTGTTTGGCAACACCCGCAATCAATTCAGACGTCATAACATGACTGCCATGCATCTTCCAATTGCCTGCTACTAAGAAACGTCTCATGATTTAGTTAGATATTTAACACTGATATTAACGTTAAGCCAATAATGAGCTAATCGCTCAAAACAGCCTCGAAATTGACCGCGGATAGTACCACAGCACCAAAAACAGAACTAGATTAATAAACGGTTTTTTGATCGCTTGAGCACAAACCTGTTATAGCTAAAAAATGCTCAAAGCTGCGCTTGCACAACATTAGAAATTGATTCGCAACATTGTTGAACTAATTTATCGTCTTGACCTTCAACCATCACCCTAATAACGGGTTCTGTGCCTGATGCGCGCAATAAAATTCGCCCAGTATCGGCAAGATCCGACTCAGCCTGTGTAACTGCATCAAGAACAACAGGCAGTTTACAAACTTGAGCTGCATTTGAGCCTTCAGATAAGCGTACATTAATCATGACTTGCGGGTACATTTGCATTTTTGCCGCCAATTCATGCAGTGGTTTACCCATAAACTGCATTTGCGTAATAACTTGCAATGCCGACACTAAACCATCACCCGTTGTGGTTTTGTCTAAGCAAATAATGTGCCCTGACGATTCACCGCCGATTACCCAGTCGCGCTTTTTTAATTCCTGCATAACGTAACGATCACCCACTTTCGCGCGCACAAAAGGAATGTCGCGCTCATTGAGTGCTTTTTCCATGCCAAAATTGCTCATTAACGTGCCAACCACACCACCTTTTAGGCGCCCCTGCTTGCGCAAGCTATTGGCAATCACAAAAAGTAATTGATCACCATCAACCACTTCACCGTTTTGGTCGACCATTAGCACTCGATCCGCATCACCATCAAAGGCAATACCAATGTCACACTGTTTTTCTACGACTAGCGCCTGTAAGCCTGCAATGTGCGTTGAGCCACATTGCTCGTTAATATTAAAGCCGTTCGGTTTGTTATTAATAACGTGGATATCTGCACCCAATTCATGAAATGCAGCGGGGGCTGATTGATACGCGGCGCCATTGGCGCAATCAATCGCAATCGTAAGACCTTTGAAATTCATTCGGCGCGGAATCGTGCCTTTGCAAAATTCAACATAGCGGCCAACCGCATCGTCCATTCTGTTTGCTTTACCAAGTTCTTCGGAAGCCACCACATTTAAGTCTTGGCTCATCAGAGCTTCAATTTCGTCTTGAATTTCGTCCGATATCTTGGTGCCATTTGGCGAAAAAAACTTAATACCGTTATCACCATAATGATTATGCGAAGCACTGATCACCACGCCGGCATTCGCTCTGGCAGTTTGTGTCAAATAAGCAATTGCTGGGGTTGGTAGGGGGCCAAGCATGGTTACATCCATGCCAGCAGAGGCCAGACCCGCCTCCATTGCTGACTCAAGTAGATAGCCAGATACCCGCGTATCTTTGCCCACCAGCACGCTACCACGCCCGTAATGACGTTTAATCACGGCACCAAGCGCCCAGCCTAAATGCGCAATGGTTTTTGGGGTAATGGGTTCTACGCCCACCGCGCCACGGATACCGTCAGTCCCAAAGAATTTAGTTCTACTCATCGTATTTTATATTGTTATTTTTTATTGTGCATTCATCACTGCTTCAACGCTGCGAATGGCATCGACAGTCTCGCGCACATCATGCACACGAACTATTTTAGCGCCATTTAAAACGGCTTGCACAGCAATACCAAGGCTTGCGGGCAATCGCTGATCAACGTCTCGCTCTAATAGCTTAGCAAACATTGATTTACGCGAAACACCAATAAGAACCTCGCAACTCAATTCATTACGCAAGGCAGCCACCGCTTTTAGTAACGACAAATTATGTGCCAGTGTTTTGCCAAACCCAATACCCGGGTCAAGAATAATGTCGGCACGCTCAACACCTGCCTGTTCACAGTTTTGAATTTGTGTTTTAAAAAAGTCCATTACTTCAGCCACCACGTCCGCATATTGCGGCTGCGCTTGCATTGTTTGAGGGTTGCCCTGCATATGCATAATGCAAACGGGTACACCTTTATCAGCAACAACGTCAATTGCCCCAGGCGCACGCAGACCATTCACGTCATTGATTAATGAGGCACCAGCACTGACTGCTTCTCGCATGACCTCTGGCTTCACCGTATCAATAGAAATTGGCACATCCGCTTGTTTGGCTAGATTTTCAATAACTGGAATAACGCGGTCGAGTTCTTGCTGGGCCGCGACTTTATCAGCCCCAGGCCGTGTTGACTCGCCGCCCACATCTAAGATATCTGCGCCTTGCTCAATCAGCGCTAGGCCATGGCGCACAGCTAAATCGGTATTTAAAAACTGCCCACCGTCTGAAAAAGAATCTGGAGTGGTATTGATAATACCCATTATCGACGCTTGATCGCGCGCCAATAATGAGCGTATTGGGTTAACGCTCATTACTATTGAACGAGGTCTAGTAACTCGATAGTCAAAACGCTACTTTAAGTCTCGTTTGCAGGATTACCCAACTGTGGCTTAATACTCGGGCGATCTTCAGAGTCATCGTCAGAACCTTTTTTCTTAGGCTCTGGCAGGTCAGAAGGTGGCGTTGGGTCTTTACCTTCCATAATTTCAGCGATTTGATCCGCGTCAATTGTTTCCCACTCCATTAGAGCCTTAGTCATTACTTCAACTTTATCGCTATTGTCTTCAAGAATCTTCTTAGCTCGATCGTATTCTTCGTCAATGATTCGAGAAACTTCTGAGTCTAACAACTTGGCCGTTTCACCACTCATTCGTTTCTTTTGACCAGACATCATTTCTTGCTCACTTTCCGCGTAGACACGAGTGCCAAGCGCATCACTCATGCCCCAACGCGCTGCCATGTTGTAGGCCATATTGGTCGCAACTTCGAAGTCATTAGATGCGCCCGTTGTCATTTGCTTCATGAAAATTTCTTCGGCAATACGGCCGCCCATAAGCACCGCAATTCGCGCTAATAAATAATCTCGGTCATGACTGTAACGGTCTTCCTCAGGCAATTGCATGGTCAAACCAAGCGCTCTACCCCGCGGAATAATGGTGACCTTATGCACTGGATCAGTGTTTTCTTTTAACACCGCCGCCACGACAGCGTGCCCTGACTCATGATAGGCCGTGTTCAAACGCTCTTCTTCGGGCATTACCATCGAGCGGCGCTCAGCGCCCATCATGACTTTATCTTTGGCGAATTCGAAGTCTTCCATTTCAACTAACTTTTTAGCACCACGCGCTGCAAATAAAGCCGCCTCGTTAATTAAGTTAGCTAAATCAGCGCCCGAAAAGCCAGGCGTACCGCGCGCAATAACGGCCGTATCAACCGTTTTACCGATCGGCACTTTACGCATATGCACTTTTAGAATCTGCTCTCGGCCACGGATATCTGGCAAGGGCACAACCACTTGTCGGTCAAAACGACCTGGACGAAGTAATGCTGGGTCTAATACATCTGGGCGGTTAGTCGCGGCAATCACAATAATGCCTTCGCTGCCTTCAAAACCATCCATCTCGACCAGCAATTGATTCAATGTTTGCTCTCGCTCATCGTTACCGCCGCCAATGCCGGCACCACGATGACGACCAACCGCGTCAATTTCGTCAATAAAGATAATACACGGGGCATTCTTTTTTGCTTGTTCGAACATGTCTCGCACGCGTGATGCGCCAACACCGACAAACATTTCGACAAAATCTGAACCCGAAATTGAGAAAAACGGGACTCGCGCTTCACCCGCAATAGCCTTTGCTAACAAGGTTTTACCGGTACCCGGGCTACCTGTCATCAGCACACCGCTGGGCATACGACCACCGAGTTTTTGAAAACGCGACGGATCACGCAAAAATTCAACAATTTCTTGAACTTCTTCTTTAGATTCTTCAACGCCAGCGACGTCTTCAAATGTCACTCGGTTGGTATCTTGGTCCAACAAGCGCGCTTTGCTTTTACCAAAGCTCATTGCGCCTTTACCACCTGCGCCGCCTTGCATTTGGCGCATTAAATAAATCCATACGCCAATAAACAACAGGATTGGCAGTGTATTGACTAAAATAGCTTGCCAGATTGAGCGGCCTTCTGGCTGCTTTACCTCAAATGAGATGTTGCGCTTAATTAAGGTATCAACCAATTGAGCATCGTATGGCATGACAGAGTGCACGGTATTTCCAGATGTGTCTTTACCAACAATGGTGCGTGCACTTTCATCGAGCACAACATCACTGATGCTGCCTGCAATAATTCTTTGCATGAACTCTGAGTATTTGAGTTCGCTATTATTGTTTGTAGGCGACTGTCGGTCAGCGACCCATGAGCCAACCATCAAAAAGACTAGGCCGACTATAATTATGTTGGTAACTTTATTCACAGGGTTTACCCAATTAGTTATCTAAATACGGTTATTTAAATTAGCTTAAGTTTATCAGTGATCAATTGCGCAATGTGAGGGCTTGTCGACAACTATCACGGTTTTTCTATTTTTTATCGATTTTATCTATTCTGCTCTTCGCTAAAAAGTAATATTCACGACTTTTCGGCCTAGAGGCAGCCGGTTTTCGTACAACACCACTTTTATAACGTGTTTTTACTTCGCGGCGAAAATAATGCGCCGCTGGCCCTTCGAACAATTTAACCAATAAATGGCTATTTGTTTTCAAGCGTTGTTCACAGAAATACAATACAGAGTCTAATAAGCCTTCGTACTGGGCTTCATCAACACTGCGCACACCTGTGATATTGGGGGCCATATCTGAAATTACAAGGTCAATCGGCCGACCATCAAGAAGCGTATCAACTTGCTCTAGCACTTGCTCATCTTGAAAATCACCTTTAATGAAATGGACATGTTCAATAGGCTCCATATTCAGTAAATCTATCGCAATAATAGTACATTTATTACCAAATTTACGAGCAATATACTGCGACCAACCGCCAGGTGCTGAACCTAGATCAACGACCACCATGTTAGCGCGCAGCAGTTTATCTTGTTCATCAATTTCTTGAAACTTATAGACCGCCCGAGAACGATAACCCTGACTGGTTGCTCGCTTGACCCAAGGGTCGTTCATATGTCTGCGAGCCCACTCGCCTGTTTTATTGCCTTTTCGTGCCATTTGGGGTGTATTTTTTAATTAAAACTGTAAAATCGCGCTTCCTTAATGATAAGTATCTCACTAAATGGCACTAACAGGAAAACAAAAGAATTATTTACGCGGCATTGCCCACGCAATGAATCCTGTGGTAATGATTGGCGGCAAAGGCTTAACCAACGCCGTAATGAACGAAATAGAGCTAGCGCTTGATCAGCACGAATTGATCAAGATTAAGTTACCCAGTAATAGCAAACCTGAAAAAGTGGCCTTACTCGCGCAAATCACTAGCAAATCAAACAGCCAACCCGTGCAATTAATTGGCCGCGTTGGGGTTATTTATCGTGCTAGCGACGAAGCAAAAATCACTTTACCCAGCATTTAAATGATCATGCATTCGCACTAGGGCTTATCTAACTATTGAAAAAGCCCTAATAAAAATTAAACGTCGTACTTTACTTCCAATATTTCGTAAGCTTTCTCACCTGCTGGTGCTTGAAAGGTAAATTCATCACCTTCGAATTTGCCGATTAGCGCTCGACCTATTGGCGAACTTAATGAGATTCGGCCTTTGGCAATATCGGCCTCTAAGTCACCTACGATTTGATAGCTGACTTCAGCATCGGCTTCTTCGTCATAGAGCTTTACCAGCGCTCCGAACACTACTTTGCCGTCAACATTGAGTTTTGCAGTATCAATCACTTCGGCCACACCTAAGTTACCTTCAAGCTCTTTAATTCGGCCTTCGATAAAACTTTGTTGTTCACGCGCAGCGTGATATTCGGCGTTTTCAGACAAGTCACCGTGGGCTCGCGCTTCGGCTATATCTTGAATAACTTTTGGACGTTCAACGCTTTTTAAATTTTTCAATTCAGCTTGAAGGTCTTCAGCACCTTTTTTTGTCAGTAGTACTCTGTCCATTTTCTTATTATCGTAATTTCTGTTTAGGTGATTGTTTTATGAAGGTCTTGCAGCTTACTTACGCGCATTGCTTCGTGCGCTTTGTGTGCTTCGCCCATCGCTCGTGCCGCCGCAATATTGGTAAAATACGTTACCTTGTGCATTAGCGCTTCGCGTCGAATCGTGTATGAATCTGCCAAGCTTTCGGTACTCGAAGTCGTATTAATCACAAGGTTTGCATCACCATCGATAATCATATCAACAATATGCGGGCGACCTTGCTGCACCTTGTTAACCACACGTGTTTCAACACCTGCCTCGTTAAACGCAGCGGCAGTACCCACCGTAGCATAAATTTCAAACCCAACACTGGCAAGATAACGAGCCAAATCAGTCGCAATGGCTTTATCGGCATTACGCACACTGAATAATACGGTGCCAGTTTGCGGAATCACCGAGCCAGCACCTTGTTGCGACTTGTTATAGGCCTCACCAAAACTATTACCGACCCCCATAACTTCACCAGTACTTTTCATTTCTGGGCCAAGTATTGTGTCAACGCCTGGGAACTTCACAAACGGAAAGACGGCTTCTTTGACTGAATAGTACTCAGGGATGATTTCCTCTTTAACACCTTGCTCAGCTAATGTTTTACCCGCCATACATAATGCGGCCACTTTTGCTAAGGGTCGTGATGTGGCTTTAGACACAAATGGCACTGTTCGTGAGGCACGCGGGTTAACTTCCAGTACATAAATATCATCACCTTTAATCGCAAACTGCACGTTCATTAGGCCAACAACATTCAGAGCAAGCGCCATCTTTTTAGTTTGCTCGCGCAACTGCGCTTTAATGTCTTCAGATAAACTAAATGGTGGTAAAGAACAAGCAGAATCACCCGAGTGAACACCCGCTTCTTCTATGTGTTCCATAATGCCGCCGATCACAACGTCTTGACCATCACAAATTGCATCAACGTCCACTTCAATCGCATCGTTTAAAAAGCGATCTAGCAAAACAGGTGATTCATTTGAAACTTGAATCGCGTTGCGCATGTAATTCGCCAACGCTTTACTGTCGTGCACAATCTCCATTGCTCGACCACCCAAGACATAAGATGGGCGCACAACCAGCGGATAACCGACTTCATCGGCCAAAGCTAAGGCTGTAGATTCATCCGACGCAATGCGATTCGGCGGCTGCTTAAGGTTTAGGTCGTTCAATAAAGCTTGAAAGTGCTCACGGTCTTCAGCATTGTGAATGGCTTCTGGTGAGGTACCAATAATTTTTGTACCTTGCGCTTCAAGTGGCCGCGCTAGTTTCAACGGTGTTTGCCCACCGTATTGCACAATAACGCCTGACGGGTTTTCTTTGTGCACGATTTCCAGCACATCTTCAAGTGTCAGCGGTTCAAAATATAAACGGTCTGACGTGTCGTAATCGGTCGAAACGGTTTCAGGATTGCAATTAACCATAATGGTTTGATAACCGTCATCGCGCAGCGCCATTGAGGCATGTACACAGCAATAGTCAAACTCAATACCTTGACCAATACGGTTCGGCCCACCGCCTAACACCATGATTTTATTGGCTTCTTCTGGTTCAGCCTCACACTGATGCTCATAACTTGAATACAAATAAGCGGTAGCGGTAGCAAACTCAGCGGCGCAAGAATCCACGCGCTTATACACTGGGCGCACATCAAGCTCATGACGCTTAGCTCTAAACTCATTTTCACTGCAATTTAGCAACAATGATAAGCGCACATCCGAAAAGCCTTTGCGCTTCCACTCAAACACTTGCTCTTTCGTTAAATTGTTAAGCGCATGACTGGCGACGTGGTCTTCCGTTTGAATTAAATCTTCAATTTCAGCTAAAAACCATGGCTCAATGCCTGTGGTCTCGTGCACATCTTGTACTGACAAGCCTTCTCGGAACGCATCCCCAATGTACCACAAGCGTTCTGCTTTAGGTACGGTTAACGCCGATCGTAAACGATCTGCACGTTCACCGCCTTGCAAGTCTCCTAGCTGAGGTTCAAAACCATAGCTGCCAATTTCTAGGCTACGCATGGCTTTTTGTAGCGACTCTTGAAAAGTCCGCCCAATCGACATTGCCTCACCGACTGACTTCATTTGTGTGGTTAACGTGTCATCTGCTTGAGGGAATTTCACAAAGTCAAAACGTGGGATTTTAGTAACCACGTAATCGATGCTTGGCTCAAACGAAGCAGGTGTTAAGCCGCCGGTAATTTCATTGCGCAACTCATCCAAGGTGTAACCCACCGCTAATTTAGCGGCAACTTTGGCAATTGGGAAACCAGTGGCTTTTGATGCGAGCGCCGATGAACGCGAGACACGAGGGTTCATCTCAATAATGATCATACGACCATTACTTGGGTTGATTGCGAACTGTACGTTTGACCC
>CAZOBR010000104.1:0-8507 GCA_964578035.1 uncultured Gammaproteobacteria bacterium | reverse complement strand
ATCACCATTCTTAGCAGTTACCATCGTAGGGCTTGTCAATAGGTTGTCGCTTTTGTATATCGAAGTTGGCGCACTCCAGGTCTCTCGTTCAGCATCCTTATCTATGTGCATTTCGCTGAGCATCACATGATATTGAGTATTTACTTTTTCTACCCAAACCAGTTCAGCCATTACATCGTCATCAGCTTTAGCCGCCGACACAAGTACAAAACTTGTCAGCAAGATTAAAGAGTTGCATATTATTTTGCGCATAATTCAGACAACTAGAATTGGCTAAACCTAATTTAACTCAATGAATGGTGATTTGTTGCAATAAAGCATTCGCGGCATTTTGCATACGCGTACGTTGCCACAAAATCTTGAATCGACTGCCATCTTTTTGTTGCCACAAAACAGCAGATCGAATACCTGCAAGCAGTAACATACGAATTTGTGGCGGAACTTCAGGTCGTTGTAAGTACCCTTCTTCACCCTGTACGATAATTTGCGGCCGCATGCCACTAATAAAATCTTGGTAAACACCAGAGCAGGCTTGTTCCAGATCATCAGCAGCTTCACCACTTAAGCGCTCAATCGCTTGACCAAACTTTTGAAAACTATCTGAGTCTCTATACAGCTGCGTTTGCAAATGTAATAGCGACATTGTGTAACGTAAAATCTCAACATTTTCACCCTGCGGTGAACCCAGTAGACCGTCACCAATCATTTTTAATCCTGTTTTGACACCCGCTAAACCGCCGTAAACCGCAGGTGTACTAACCGCATCTAAAATCAAAATTGATTGCTTTAAAGGCTCGGTATCAGCCTGATGTGACTGCCCTTCTCGCGCCAATAACTGTACTTGACGGCAAGCTTGTACAACAGCGGCAAGCGCGATAGTTCGTTCTTCGATTAAATTCATTTTGTTTATCTAAATTTGTCTTGATATTTGTATATTGCTTTAACACTCAGTCTAATTTTAGTCAGATTTTTGTTTAATGACCTTAGCGAATACATGCTGATAAAATGCCAACTCTCTAGACCATGCATCGACATTATTGTTGACTTGTCTAAAGCCGTGCCCTTCGTCTTGATACTCAATATACACATGCTCTAAATTGGCTATTTTTAAAGCAGCAACCATTTCTTTGGCAACCTCTGGTGGCACAATATTGTCTTGCATGCCTTGAAAAATAATCATCGCACTGGCAATTTCATCGACTTTGTTAATCGGAGACCGTTGATAGTAAGCACTTTCTTTCTTTTGCGCACTCACTGCATTATACGATTCACCAATTAAACGGTCAGTGTAATATTTTTCAAATTTATGTGTCGTGTCAGCAAGTGTAATTAAATTGCCAATACCGTAATAGCAAGCGCCCGCACAAAATAATTTAGGGTACTCAGTTAGGGCTCGTAATACGGCATACCCGCCCGCACTCTTGCCACGAATGCATATCTGCTTAGGCGCAGCTAAACCTTGATCGATAAGCGCCTGAACGCCATCAACAATATCATTGGTATCAACAATACCCCACTGCCCATATAGGCCATCACGAAAACGCCTGCCATAACCAGAACTGCCTCGGTGATTAACATCAAATATCGCAAAACCTCGAGATGTCCAAAATTGCTTTTGTAAATCAAAATGCCCGTAAGCGCGAGCAGTTGGACCACCATGCACCATGACCAATAGTGGTGGAGGCGTATCGTTTTGATAATGTTCATTTGCTGGCGCGTAATAGAAACCATGCGCCAATTGTTGGTCACGAGTGCTGAACGTTATATGCTGAGCATCACTGATTTGACCAGTGTATTGCTGCGAACGCGCGCTCGTTATTTCGATGCTTTCAAGCGTATCGTCACGATGCTCAACAATACTCGCATGTCGATTATTGTACTGTTGAACTGCCAATACAGAATACGCTTTAGCAGCTTTGTTCGTTAAAGAGCCATTTGTTAGAGAATAATTTGACGCCAGACTTTGCAAGCCTACTAGTTCAGTCAGCTTTGTGGTTGAGTGATTGCTCAGCTTGATTTGGTAAAGGGCGTCATACTCAGGGTAACTGGCAACCGCCAATAAACTATCTGCATCTTTCTGACAAATCCGGTGATCACCGTATTGCCAATGCGGATAACCAAATTCAGCTTGCAGCTGCGTAACTTGTTGCAACTTTTTTCGGCTTGGCTCATAGCAATAAATATTCCAATAATTTGCTGAATTACTGACTTTTGAACTACTGAGCTTCGCACCACTAACACTTAAACTCGAAGCGTGGCTTGCAGAAAAATCTGCTGAAAAATACAAACTGTCATTATCTGCAAATAATAACTGGCAAACACTTGCAGGGGCACCTAAATCAATGGGTTGAGATTTATCAATAGACGGTTGCGATGCCGCACCAACAATCTCAGCAATCATTAACTGGTTATCATCCCATGGCATTGTCGGGTGCTGCCATTCAACCCAAGCCACCAAATTACGCTGATGACTAACGACAAGATTACAATAAAAGTCAGCACCAGACACCAAGGCAACAGGTGGCACATCATTTTTTTGGCTATTAACCAAACCTAAAAAAGATTGATTTTCAATATGGTTTTCAAGCAGGTTGCCTGACTCGACAATCGCTAGATAATTATCATGATCGAGCTGGTGTATATCCGTATACATATACTGCTGGTCGCCTGCTAAACAAGATATGCGCTCTGGCTGCGTTATTTCATTGCTCTTTATGGTTTGCCTATACAAGCATTGGTCGGCTTGGTTGACAAAAACAATGTGCTTATCAAACACCCAAAATGGTTTACCACCATACTCATTGACGTTGGTTCGGCAGTTAAACGGCTTTGGGGTAATACACTGTCTTTTGTAAAGCCCGTCATTGCCCAAGACACAATTCATTAAAACAGATCGACTGTTTTCTTCTTTGAGCTGAGTTAGGTAAATAAAGCTTTTACTAGTCTGCTCCGCGCTTAGTGGTGTTGGGTAAGAGAATAATTCGCTTCCTGCGAAAACTTCTTCTAAAGATAAATCAGACTGCCATTGCAAATAATCAGTCATAAACACTTAAACCAAACTGCTTATGGTGTCGCAGAAACAGGTGCCCAAGAAACGCGTGAGCCTACAAGTTTATGTTTTTTATAAAAACCGGGATGTGCTTCTAATGCCACCAATATTGGTTCCTTGGGGCCATACAATGGCCGCTCTTTACTGACTAAAGTATATGGCATCATCGCTTGAATACTTTCTATGGCGCCATCTTTTTTAATAAACGCGATATCAATGCCGGCCACAACATTATTCATATGAAAGCGCGGCATGACCTCTTGGTCAAATATAAACAAAATAGGCTTAGCGGCAATTGCTTCGCGACACACTCGCTGAAAACCTTGAGCACGTGTCTTATTATTACTGGCAGTTCTTACGTCTATTTCAAAAACGCTGCCATCGACTCGCACAAAGCGAACGGTGGATGGTGTCATTTCTTGTAACGCGGCATTGTCCATTTCGCAATTTACTTTAGCCGCTGCCAACCCAGAAACAGAAAGCCCACCAACACACAATAAAAATAGCACACATTTAGACAGTGTCACACTACGAAAAATCATTTTTCTTCTCGTAAAATTGCTTGAATTTGATCCGCTAATTGTAATGCCCGTAAACCTTGTAAACCAGTTACCATTGGTACACTTTTGTCTTGTGCTACGTCAATAAAATGTGCCAACTCAACTTGTAATGGTTGCTCAGAGTCAAACACAATATGCTCAGACTCAAGGCTGGCAAAACCACCGCCTTCGGGCTTCTCACCCTTAGTCACGATATCGAGTTCTTGATCCATTAAATTAATGCCGTAATAACCTTCTTCGCCAAACACACGGAAACGGCGAAATTTTTTGTCAGATACACGGCTCGCAGTTAAGTTAGCAACTGTTCCACTTGAAAACGTCAAGCGTACATTAGCCAGATCAACGTGATCTGTAACGACTGATGCACCAATAGCTTGTACATCAACTGGCTCTTCATCGACTAAAGATAACACCAAATCAAGATCATGAATCATTAGGTCAGTTACCACATCCACGTCTGTTGCGCGCTCAACAAAGGTACCTAAACGATGCACTTCAATGTATTTTGGCTCAGTCACTTTATTGACCACAGCTCGCATTGCTGGGTTATAACGTTCAAGGTGCCCAATTAAAAACGGTGCTTCATTTTGCGCTGCAATGTCAACCAACCTACTGGCTTCATCCACTGTCGCTGCAATCGGTTTTTCCAGTAACGTAGAAATGCCTGCCTCAAGAAACGGCTGTGCCACCTCGTAATGCAGAGAAGTTGGTACAACAATACTGACCGCATCAACCTGATCCAGTAAATCTAAGTGGTTTTGTGTAGCACTACAACCGTATTCCTGTGCGAGCTGTTGGACGCTATCTAAATCAGTATCGGCCAACATGACTAAATCAACATTGGGCATTTGGTGGTAAATTTTTGCGTGAATTTGGCCTAAATAACCAACACCTACGACTCCTACACGGGTTTTCTTTGTCATACCAGTTTCATTTAGAAGCTAATCTTCATTTATGTTCAAATTCTGTGTTGATTATACGCCAAAACCGCGGCTCAAATATCAGTTATACCAACGTTTTGGTGTAAACTCTGCATCAAGCAAAATCGTGTAACAGTTTGTTACAACAAATCCTTGCAACCGTTCTTTACAAGAATCTTCTAAACCAATTAGCAAACAATAATCCGTTTCGCTGTATTTAATTGTTTTGACAACATGTCTCAGATCACCCTTCTTTATTTAAACAATTCTAATGGAGTGAATAACTCCGATACCTCGCGGCAATTAACAACCGAGTTTGACGCATTAGGTGTCAGGGCTATCGATATTTATGTCGATGGCAGCGTGTTAAGTATTGTGCTTGAACACAATCTAATAGACATAGCTACACTGATTAAGCCAACCATTGAAGCGCTTGGCTTTGAAATCAACAACATCGTAAAAACGGCCAGCAAGCCTCATTACGAGCCTTCGAAACAATATACTTTGACTTATTTGTGTGAGGAAATTCGTGCAGAAAATCTTGCTCTATTAAATAAACTTATCGCAGCGCAGAACTTAATAATTCAGAGTATTACGCGCCTGGATAAGTCAACATCAAATGCAGCAAGTAGCTGCCTCGAGTTCGTTCTCTACGGCACGAACAAAGGTCTTGGCTCTATGCGCGCAGCCTTACTTGATTTTTCGAGTGCACACTCGGTTGATATTTGCATACAAGCAATAGACACAATACGACAAAGCTATCGTTTAGCCTGCTTTGATATGGATTCAACACTGATTAAAGCTGAGGTGATCGATGAGCTTGCAAAGCATGCTGGTGTTGGCGATCAAGTTGCGCAAATCACAGAACGAGCAATGCAAGGCGAGCTTGATTTTAGTGAAAGTTTCACCCAGCGAATGGCGTTACTAAGAGGCTTGAGTGAAGAAGTGTTGGAAAGTGTCGCGGACGATTTAGTCATGATGGATGGCATGCCAACCTTGATTCAAAATTTAAAGAACAAAGGTTACAAGACAGCCATTCTTTCCGGTGGTTTTAATTATTTTGGCAAGTATTTACAGTCAAAATTCGGTTTTGATTATGTTTACGCTAATACGCTTGAAATTAAAGATAGTCAGTTGACTGGCAATGTTGTTCATCCAATCGTTAATGCGGAGCGTAAAGCAGAATTACTTAAAAAAATTGCTGCCGAGCACGGTATTCCGCTTGAACAAACTATTGCTGTTGGCGATGGTGCCAATGATTTGCTTATGCTTGGGCTAGCTGGTTTAGGCATTGCCTTTAGAGCAAAGCCCTTGGTGCGCAAGTCTGCGAAGCACTCGCTATCTAACCATGGCCTAGACAGCATATTGTATTTACTTGGCTACAATGACGATGAAATCGAACGTTTCTAGCGGTTTTATGTAATTATTTTATACAGCTTTTCAGGGGGTTATAAAAACACTTCTAAATTATCAATCAACCGCGTTTTACCCAACTTGGCCGCCGCTAAAATAACCAGTTCAGTGTCGCCTTTTTTGGCTGGGCTCAAGTCCTGTTGGCGACAAACCGATATGTACTGCGGTTTAAAACCTTGTCCTTTCAAGTAATTGGTCGCTTCTTTTTCAACTTCTTTAATTGTTTTTTTCGTTAGATTTTTACCGTCATTAATCACCGCTTTTACATTATCCGATATGCGCTGCAATGCCTGATAAAACATCGGCGCTAATGTTAACTCTTTGGCAGTTAAATAGCCATTGCGCGATGACAAAGCTAAGCCCTCTTCAGACCTGACCGTATCCACACCCACAACTTGAACAGGGTACGCAAGATCTGTCACCATTTTCTTTATAATCGCGAGTTGTTGGTAATCCTTTTTACCAAATATAGCGACATCGGGTTGCACCATATTAAACAATCGACTTACGACTGTGGTCACACCATAAAAATGTTCAGGGCGATCTTGTCCGCAGTACACATCCCCCATTTCTGGCACATAAACTACCGTTTGCTTGTCTATTACGCCTGGGTACATGGTCTGTTGACTCGGTAAAAAAAGCACATCCACGCCCAACTCTGCTAATGCCCGGGAGTCTTCATCTGGCGTCGATGGATAATTAGCCAAATCTTCGTTCGCACCAAACTGTGTTGGATTCACGTAAATACTCACCACCACCATATCAGCGCGGCTTTTAGCAACTTTTACTAGTTCTAAGTGACCTTTATGCAAATTCCCCATTGTAGGAACAAACGCCACTGACTGCTTATCTTTGCGGGCCGCGGATACCGCCGCCCTTAAAGACGATACTCGTTCAACAATATTCATTGTAACCTATGAAAACCCGTGTTGAATTGTCGGGAAAGCACCTGTTTTAACTTCTGAGACATAGTTCTCAATAGCCTGTTTAATCGAACCAGCACCGTCCATAAAATTCTTTGAAAACTTTGGACTTTTCTGTGGATAAATGCCAATCATGTCCTGCAGAACCAAAACTTGGCCGTCGCAATCTGGACCCGCGCCAATACCAATTGTGGGAATATTTAATTGCTCGGTTACCGTCTTCGACAAGGACATTGGAATTGCTTCAAGCACAACCGCAAATGCGCCAGCTTGCTCGACTTCTAAAGCATCTGACATTAGTTTCTCCGCCGCATCACCGCGACCTTGTACTTTGAAGCCGCCTAATTGATGCACTGATTGTGGGGTTAGACCAATATGAGCACAAACCGCGATACCGCGCTCTGCAAGAAAACGAATCGTTTCAACTTGTAGCTCGCCACCCTCTAGTTTGATCACTTGCGCGCCTGCTTGCATTAAGCGCACTGCGTTTTCATAGGCTTGTTCCTTACTAACTTGGTAGCTACCAAACGGTAAATCGCCAACGATCATGGCATTTTTTACGCCACGCGCCACACATTGTGTATGGTAAATACTGTCTTCAATGGTCACAGGGATTGGCGTAGGGTGCCCTTGTATGGTCATACCCAATGAATCACCGACTAAAATAGCATCAACACCGGCATTATCAATTAACGACGCAAAACTGTAGTCGTATGCAGTTATCCAAGTGATTTTGTCACCCTCGCCTTTCATTTTGCGAAAAGTGTTTACGGTTACCGACATAATATAAACTCCGAACTCTTCAATATATTTAAATTGTACCTTGCTTTCTTTGGCTATTCGCCAAGTGATTTAAATATCAGCCAAGGGATTAAAAAAATGTTTCCCTGCATCTACTCGGTCAATATGTTTAACCAAGGCCGTAAAATGCGATTCATTATCTACTGGGTTGATTTGTGCCGCATTAACAATCAATAGAGGGGTATCATTGTAACGATGGAAAAATGTGGTGTAGGCATCACTTAACCTCTGTAAATAGGCATCGTCTATCGACATTTCATATTTAACACGCCGTTTTTTAATGCGTTCTTGTAATACATTAACTGGGGCTTGTAAATAAATAATCAAGTCAGCTTGCGGTGCATCAATCGTTAAATTTTGATACACCTGCTGGTACAAACGAAACTCATCGTCGCTCAATGTGACTTGCGCGAACAAAGGGTCTTTTTCGATCATAAAATCAGCAATGCGCCCTGGTGTGAACATATCGTCTTGTTTCATATCTGCAATTTGTTGAACACGCTGAAACAAGAAAAACAACTGGGTTGGTAAAGCAAAACGTTTTGGCGACTTATAAAAACGCTCTAAAAAAGGGTTCTCTTTGGGTTTTTCCAGCATCAGCGAAGCGCCATAACTGGCTGCTAGTTTTTTTGCCAAACTGGACTTACCTACCCCAATTGGTCCTTCAATAACGATATATTTACTTGATGATGGTTTCTGCACAGAATTTTCAAAAATAACAACTTATTACACCGCAGTATAATTAACTTTAATGCACTAAATTGGCATTTTTCGCGTATCATTTATTAATGCAGCCATCAATATCCTAAAATGGCTCATTACCTAACCAACTAAAAATTTA
>CAZOBR010000103.1:0-8640 GCA_964578035.1 uncultured Gammaproteobacteria bacterium | reverse complement strand
CCATCAGCTTCAGATAAAGAGCCATCAGCTTCAGCTAAAGAGTCATCAACCTCTGTTTCTATTAAAGAACCATCTACTCCCGTTAACGAGTCTTGCGAATCTAACTCCAATGAACCATCTAGTTCGGTCGACAGAGTTTGATCAATTAATGGGGCATCCGCTGCATTGTTCTGCTCCGCTAAGGTTGACTCTAATGACGCAAGTTCAGCATCTTCAACACCCAAGTTCATCACACGGTTCATGTCCGCAAGCTGGCCTTCTAGTATTGAAATACGCTCGCTTAATTCTTGGTTCTCTAAACTGCTGGATGCAAGGGAGGTTTCTAAATCAGCAATTTCTTGGCGCAATGCCAAGACTTCGCCTTGACTAGAATCGCCTTGTGCACTTGATACAAACGAATCCGTATCAGAACTTGACCCTACTTGAAAACTGTCCGTTGTTTCTAAGCTTGAATCGCTACCAAAGTCATCATCTGATAAACCACTGTCGTATTCATACTCGCTTTGGCCTACCTTAATGGAATCGTTATCACTAATTAAGCTCGCTGGGTTCCAATCATTAACCTGCTGAGAAAAAAAATCTCGACTTTCTGCAACATCTACCGCGCGTATCGCATTGATATCGCCAACATTTAATAACGCACCACTAATCAAGCCGTTAATGTTGCCACCAATAAACGCCTCAGGGTTTTCTTCAAACAGCACTTTCATAATCTGATAAATACTCAGATCAGGAAATTGTTGTTGTAAACCAAGCGCAATAAAACTTAATGATTCACCTCTTTCTACAGGCCCATAACGTGCGTCGGTCACGCCAGTTAATTCGTTAGAAGATTGATCAAAACCTGGTTGGTAATATTCTTCATTGCCTGAATCATCAAACGCAGGCTCTTCGAAACGCGTATCTTGATCAATAACCTCATCAATCACATCAGCGCTTTCAAGCTCCTCGACAACAATATCTTGTACGCTGTCGGTTTGATAGGTCTGATCTGTGCCGACCGTGCGTGGTGCCGCAACTGGCTTCGGTGTTTCAGCAGCATAGACTGGTGGATCGATTAACGCCGTATATTCGCGTAAAAAGCTGCCACCCGACCAATTCACTTTCACTAAAAAATGAATAAACGGCTCTTTGATAATGACATCATTGCTGGTGACCTCAATAACTGGCGAACCATTAGTATTTAGTGTTAACGAGATATCGCTAACATAATCTGAGTATTCAACGCCCAAGCTATCGAATTCATCACGCGTGGCAATACTGGCTTCAAGCGTGGAGAGATCATCACCGGGCGAGGTTCGCAACTCAATGGCTCCGTTTAGTGGCTGATCAAGGTTTGATTCAACCACAAAGTTCCCTAAACCGAGTGCAAAGACGTTCGCGGAACATAGAAATAAGGCTGTAAATAAGCTTATTTGGTCAAATTTACCAATTAAGCGCTTCACAAATGTTTGTTTTAGATTAGGCATACTCAGGCATTAGGTTAGGCAGTTTCATACAACTGTATATTTGTTGTTTTTATTATTATCTAATCAAATCTATCTTAAAGTTATCAACTTAAAACAAACAAAAATTAGCTCTTCAAGGCAACAAATTTAGTCTGCTTTATTATCAAAAGCCACCGTTACAAGGTGTGGGAACTTCGCTTTTTCATATATCTTTTAGACAGTTAGCTTAGCATTGTAACAATCTACATTACTTTTAAGCAACTTGCAAAGGTAGAGCTAACGTTAGCAACAAATGCTGCAAAGCTGGCAACGCATCTAAATTTAGCGCTAAACACGCATAGAAACTGTCAATTAAGCGGTCATCTATAAGTAGTCTTGCACAAGGCATTCTGCAATTTGCACACTATTTGTTGCCGCACCTTTACGCACATTATCAGCTACGACCCATAGGTTAAGCCCTCTTGGGTGAGAGATGTCTTCACGAATCCGCCCCACATATACTGGGTCAGTGCCCGCCGCATCGCTTACTGCAGTTGGGTAACCGCCATCTTCGCGATCATCAATAACGACGATACCCGGAAAGTTAGATAACAGTTCAGTAGCTTTTTCTGCCGTGATTTTTTCTTTTGTTTCTATGTGGCAAGCTTCTGAATGCCCATAAAAAACGGGTATACGCACCGCAGTAGGATTAACCTCAATTGAATCATCACCCATGATTTTTTTGGTTTCCCAAACCATTTTCATTTCTTCTTTGGTGTAACCATTTTCTAGAAACACATCAATATGCGGCAAGGCGTTAAACGCAATTTGTTTTGGGTAAACGGTTGTTTCGATTGATTTAGCGTTAAGCAAATTCGCAGTTTGCCCAGCCAACTCTTCCATCGCTGGTTTACCTGTGCCAGAAACTGCCTGATAGGTGCACACATTAATGCGCTCAATACCAACCGCATCGTGAATAGGCTTTAGTGCAACTAACATTTGAATAGTTGAGCAATTTGGGTTGGCTATGATATTGGTTGCTTTGTATTGCGCAATCGCTTCAGGGTTTACTTCTGGCACAACTAAAGGTTTGTCATCGTCGTATCGAAAGTGCGATGTATTATCAACTACCACACAACCCGCCGCTGCGGCCTTTGGCGCATATTCAGCTGAAATAGAACCACCAGCTGAAAATAAGCCTATCTCAGCTTGAGAAAAATCAAAATCGGCTAAGTTTTCAATACGAATACTCTTACCTTTAAATTTGCGTGTTAAACCAGCCGAACGCTCGCTAGCTAAAAGGTAAAGCTTGCCTACGGGAAAATTACGTTCTTCAAGGACTTCGAGCAATGTTTCACCAACCGCACCGGTCGCGCCAACAATCGCGACGTTGTAAAGGCGGTTTTGCTCAGCGTTTTTTGAAGAAGCGCCTGCGGCTAAAGAAGCGCCTGCGGCTAAAGAAGCGCCTGCGGCTAAAGAAGCGCCCGTGGCTAAAGAAGAGTCTGCGGCTGAATTATCTAAATCTTTCATGGTTAATAATGGTTTACAACGTCAATTGTCTGTTTAAATAGTAATGCATTATCGGAATGCATCGCGGCTCAAATTAACTCTTAATAACTTTGTTTCAAATAACTTTGTTTCTGATAAGCGCTTCTAAGCAAAATTACAAACAGGTTTGACAGAATTAATTTCAAGCGTTAAGTTAAATACGTACCTGAATCGCTTTCACTAATATAAAAGCAACGATAAAAAGTCATATAAAAACACACAAATATTTAAATTGCGCAATTTCAACAACATTCAACAACATAAGCAACTCAAGTGAGACTCACTATTTTATCATGTTAGATACCTTGTAATAAGACTTATGACAAAGCAATTTGATAAAAATAAATCAATAATGGCAAGCACACAAAATAGCCATTTCATTGACAAAAACACCGCAGCAATTCCTTTTATTGAGTTTTGGACGTTTGTTTCAGAGAGTATGGGCAATGCGCGCCTGCGTATTAATACCGAAGCTGACTCAATTAATGAGTTCATTGACAGCAGTGGTGACCCTAAAGAATACTTAATCTCACTAATTCAAAGCAGTTATAAACGTTCTCAGTGTTACCACTTACGCGCACCAATCTGTGTAAACAGTGTGCTGGATATATTAGGAGAAACTGCGTATGAGCTGCAAAGCAAGCAACAAGATGACTTATATGACATAGAGTTTCTAGAAGAGATTGCCTTCTATATTTCTGAGCGCTATGCGCACCGAATAATGACTTGCGAAACTGACGACCGTAGAGCTACTACAGCTAATATCTACCGTTTAGCAAAACACAAAATCAGAATTGAAAACGCAAAAACATAAACAAACCTCTCTCAGGCGAATCTACCTAAACAGACTTGTGTTCAATCAAACAATGCGAGCATCTCGTCTTCATCAATAATCTGTATACCTAGCTTGGCGGCTTTATCCGCTTTACTGCCGGCATCGGCTCCCACCACCACAAAACTGGTTTTTTTAGACACACTACCTGTCACCTTTGCACCCAGTGATTGCAAACGCTTCTTCGCTTCCGATCGGCTCATCGATTGCAGTGCGCCAGTAAGCACCACAACTTTATCGCTGAGCGGCAATTCACTTTGATCGGGCAGACTATCTAGATCAATTTCGTTAAAGGTTACGCCATTAGCCATAAGAGCACCAATCACGGTTTGATTTTGTTGATCAGCAAAAAATCGAACAATATTCTTAGCCACAATCGGGCCAATATCGGGCAATGCTTCTAGTTGCTCTTCAGTCGCTTGTGCAAGTCGCTCTAAAGAGCCAAAACTGATTGCGAGTTGCTCAGCGGTGGTTTCACCCACTTGCGGTATGCCAAGTGCGTATAGCAATTTCGCAAACTCGGTTTGTTTGCTTTGGCTAATTGCCGCTAATAAGTTTTCCGCAGACTTATCAGCAAAGCCTTCAAGCTGACGTATCTGCTCATAATCAAGCGTATATAGATCAGCAACATTACTGATTAAATCATTATCAACTAATAGGTCAACAATTCGCTCACCCAAACCATCAATATCCATTGCTTTACGAGACACAAAATGCGTAATCGCCTGCTTAACCTGAGCACCACAAATTAAACCACCACTGCAACGTGCAATAACGCCATCACCTTCTGTCAAAATCTGCGAATTACACTCAGGGCAATGTGTTGGAAATAGATAACTCGAAGAATCTGCGGTACGCTGAGCCAGATTAACCGACACAATCTGCGGGATAACGTCACCCGCACGACGCACTATTACTTGATCCCCTACTCTTATATCTAAACGCTGTATTTCTGACTGATTGTGCAAGGTTACATTTGATACGGTTACGCCGCCTACAAACACCGGCTCTAAGCGCGCAACTGGGGTAATTGCACCGGTTCTACCGACTTGCACCTGTATGTCTTTTACAATCGCCGTTTTCTCTTGCGCCGGAAACTTATGCGCTAAAGCCCAGCGCGGTGCCTTGGCTATAAAGCCTGCGTTGCGCTGTAAATCTAAGCGATTGAGTTTGTAAACAATGCCATCAATTTCATAATCGAGGCTTTGACGTTGTTGTGATAACTGTTCGTAATACGCCAAACAACCATCAGCACCACTTACCACGTCTAATAACGGGCATATCGGAAAGCCCATCTCACCAAGTTTTTTTAATGTTTGCGAATGTGTCGTCGCAAAAGCGGCGTCGCTATTGACACCAACCGAGTACACAAAAATATCCAAAGGTCGACTTGCGGTAATTTTGCTATCTAATTGGCGTAAGCTACCCGCAGCAGCATTCCTAGGATTAACAAATGTTTTTTTATCGGCGTCTATTTGAGCTTGATTTAATTTAGCGAAGCCTGCGTGAGACATAAATATTTCGCCGCGAACCTCCAGCTTAGCGGGTGCATCAGAACCCAGTGTTAACGGCACACTGCGAATGGTTTTCACATTTTGCGTAATATCCTCGCCAACTTTACCGTCGCCGCGGGTAGCAGCGTATTTAAGTTGACCATTCTGATACATAATACTCACAGCCAGACCATCTAGTTTTGGCTCTGCTGCGTATTCAAAAACGGTTTGTTGATCTACGTCTAACTCTTTATGTAAACGCCGATCAAATTCTTTAATATCATCTGCTGAGAAACCATTACTGAGCGACAACATCGCTTGTTCGTGGCGAATTTGAGTAAATTCTGGGAGTGGTGCACCGCCCGCCCTTTGGCTTGGTGACGTTGGTGTTTGCAACTCAGGAAATTGCTGCTCAATCGCCAGCAATGCTTGCATTAGCTGATCATAATCGTAATCACTGATCTCTGGCGAGTCTTGCGTGTAATAGCGTTTATTATGATGCTCTATCTGCACAACTAAGTTTTTGTGTAAGACTTTGTGCTGCGCTTGCGCTTTGCTTGCTTCCATAAGGTTTTAATAACTAAAACAGCTTTTTACTGACGGCATCACCCGGCACCAATCCATCTTGCCGCATACTGAATGCAATATCTGCAATTTGCTGCATTAATACAGAATAAGAGCGTTGACTCATAACACGGGCATTACGATCAACGACTCTACCTTCTAACCAGGTGGCCAAGCTATTAGCATCTTGTACCATTTCTTGAAACACCGTTTCCGGTTCCTGCGTAGCAGGCACATTCATATACAACACTAAATCGTGCACGGTTGTGCTTGAGCCTGCCGTAATGCCAAACTGGCCGCTACCATCCGTACACGCCAATCGGTATAACACGGTTACATTATTTTTATACCCACTGGTTTTTAGAAAGATTCCATTCTTGTCGCTCGACATCATCAAGTCACGTGCGCAGCTTTCAATGTCGGCCATGCGAAAACCTGTTTTGTTTTTTGAGACCACATTCAAAACGGCCATAGAGTCATATCGGCGACCTATTTGATCGAGCAATTGCGCTTGCTCTAGCGCTTCATCTAAATCCATAGAAAACTCAAACGGCGCATCAAATGTATTCGCAAAGTCCAATGCCATCTGTTGGAAGTCATGTAATTCTTTTTGGGTCATGCCGCCTTCTCGGTCGGCCAACTGAATTGCCACGCCTAATTCAACAAACCGCGCAGACGGAAGCTCAAACTCAATATCTTGCCAAATATCCGTCAGTTGGTTTAAACCGTAGATATGCACTTTGCGGTGAAACTTTAGATCATGCGTGCGAAACAAACTAAGCAGTGCTTGCTGCTCAATCGGTTCAGGGTTTTTAACACGAGCCACTAATTCTGTGATGACTTGAGACGATGCTTCATCAAACTTTGGTGGTCCTTCAACGATTACATCCTTTTGCGACTCTAATGATGATGATGACGATCCAGCAACTTTATCGTCTTGCATCGCTTGCCCTTGGTCTGTGGTTGCAGCAGACACATTAGCAGTATCTGCAGTTTGATCTAGCGTTCGCGGGTGCTTGATATCGCCAATATCATAATCAATGCTGTCGACTGATTTCCGAGCCAAGGTCGGCGCATCTTGTTTAGTTTTCGATTTTGAACTTGATGCTTTTTTATCATCATCACCCGAGAAAACCTCATCAGAAGCGCCATCGGCTCTGCCCTTTGTACGTGACTGATGAACCGAATACGCAACGACCAGTGCAAATAAAATCGAACTTACTAAAAACGAAATTAGATATAAGTCAGTCATTCAACCACACAAAACTAATTTGCAGCCATTGCTGTGGCCTCTGCAACATCAACCGCCACTAAGCGTGATACGCCAGGTTCTGCCATCGTGACACCAACCAAGATATCGGCCACTTCCATGGTTATCTTGTTATGGGTAATAAACAATAACTGGGTTTTTGAACCCAACTGTTTTAATACATTAGCATAACGCTCAACGTTGGCATCATCCATTGGCGCGTCAACCTCATCGAGCACGCAGAATGGCGCCGGGTTCAATTCAAAAAAGGCGAACAATAACGACACAGCAGTTAACGCTTTTTCACCACCTGATAATAGCGCGATCGTACTGTTACGCTTGCCAGGTGGGCGGGCCATAACGCCAACACCCGTGTCTAGCAAATCATTGCCGGTCAATTCAAGGTAAGCACTACCACCGCCAAACAATTTAGGAAAGAACTCTTTAAAACGTTCATTCAAACTGTCAAAAGTTTCTTTAAAACGTGTGCGCGTTTCTTTATCAATTTTAGCAATTGCGTCCTCAAGTGTGGCCATCGCTTCCGACAAGTCGGCGTGTTGACTATCTAAGTAGACTTTCCGTTCAGAGCACTCTTCATACTCATCGATCGCCACTAGATTCACTGCACCAATTCGCTCAACTTTGCGCACAATGTCCGCTAAGGTTTGCTCTAAAGCGTTTAGTTGAATGCCATCGGGTAACTCTTGCGAGAGCAACGTCATTTGCTCAACATTTTTTTCTAATTGTTCGGCAATGGTGTCTCGCCTTACCAGTACTTCTTGACGACTCATCCGTAAGCTCTCGAGACTGTCGCGAACAGTTTTTGATTTGCGGTCAAAGCCAAGGCGCTGTTGGTCAGCACTCTGCATCTGGTTTTCGAACTCGTTTAGATTGTTGCGTGCTGTTGATAAATCTTTTTCAACGGCCAAACGTTTTTCAAGCAATGCTTGCAATTGCTCGCGCAATTCAGCAGTTGGGTCATCATCTGCATCCAGAATGCTCGCCAACTCAGAACGCCGCGCAGACTGGCCTTCTAACTGTGCGCTCAAGCGCGTAATACTTTCTTGTAAAGAAACAAAATTAGACTGTAAGCGCTCAAGCTCAATTTGTTTTTCTTGGCGTTGGTCGCGCGCGTGTTGTTCAGCAGCACGCGCTTGTTCTAGGCCTTGCACCAATCCATCACGTTGTTCGCTTAATTGTTGGCGCCGCTGATCAAAGCTAGCCGCCAGCTCTTTGGCAGTTTCCATTAGTTTTTGCGCCGCGCTCACTTCATCTTTAGCAGACGTAAATTGGTCACTGAGTTGTTGCTGTTCAATCAGCAAACCGTCACGTTGCGCCAACAACTCTGCGCTTCGTGCCTCAATGCGGCCTAGCTGATTATGCAGTTCACTACGTTGGTGTGACTTATTACGAAACTCATTACGGCTTTGCTCTCTATCTGATTCAAGTTGCTTGATATCGCTTTGAGCCCTATCCGATTGCGCTTCTATTTTTTGTAAATCATGGCTTGCCAAATCAACACTATCG
>CAZOBR010000102.1:3564-8823 GCA_964578035.1 uncultured Gammaproteobacteria bacterium | reverse complement strand
TCCCCCGCATTCAAGGTGCAGATTGTTGCGGCACAATTGTTGCTGTCGGTGAGGGTGTAGCACAAAACCGAATTGGCGAGCGTGTGCTAGTGCGCGCGATGCAATCAATTGAAACCCCAGATAATTTATTTGCCTGCACCACAGCCGGTTCAGAGTTTGATGGCGCATTTGCGCAATACATGACTGCTGCATCACGTCATAGTCTGAAAATTGATTGCGACTGGAGTGATATTGAACTTGCATCAATTCCTTGTGCTTATTCAACGGCAGAAGGCATGTTAGAGCGCGCCAGTGTCGGCGTTAATAAAAGTAATGAAACCGTGCTAATTACGGGTGCGTCAGGCGGTGTCGGCTCGGCTGCAATTCAACTTTCTAAACGTCGTGGCGCAACAGTGATTGCTGTATCTGGCGCAGCAAAAGCAGGTGATGTCAAAGAACTGGGCGCTGATCATGTGATAGGTCGCAATGCAGATTTATTGGCTGAGCTGGGCAATGAGGCAGTCGATGTGGTAGCCGATGTTGTCGCAGGTGACAAGTGGCCGACATTGCTAGAGATTTTGAAGCGAGGCGGACGATACGTGACTTCTGGTGCGATTGCCGGGCCCATTGTTGAGTTGGATGTTCGTACTTTGTACCTTAAGGACTTAAGTTTGTTTGGTTCTACTTTTCAGCCAGATCAAGTGTTCGAAAATTTAGTCTCTTATATAGAGCGTGGTGAAATTAGGCCGCTGGTGGCAAAGTCGTACCCACTGTCTGATATTGTCAGTGCTCAAGAAGATTTCTTGAGTAAAAAACACACAGGCAAGTTGGTGCTCGTGCCGCCTGCTTTAGAGGGTTAGCACTAGCTGTGTTAATTAGGTCTATGCTAGCTCGCCTTACATCACATTCAAGCTGTCCATCTCATATTGTGTGTTCAATTCCACACCAATGAGTCGCGCAATAATATCGGTTTGCGCGCCAACATGAGAGTTAGTGTTGTAATGAATGAACGGGATCTTTTTGGCAATATCACTAATGCTAGGGTTGCTCTCTTGCAAACTTTTTTCAGGTGCGATGACTAAAAATGGATCTCTGATCAAGGAGAAACGCTGTGTTTTTATATTATGGCTGACCTAAGCAGTAGCCAATTTTTGTGGGAATCCTTGCTCGACGCAATGGCCGAGTTTGATGGTCAAGCTGTTGGCATAGAGAGTTTGCTTAAGTTATCTAGTGATCGTTAAGCGTTTTGAGCGATTTTAAGTTCTAATTTAGTGACTTTTCGTAGCACTCGGTTCGCCACCAGTAACGCGAAAAGCATCACCGCAAAAATCGGGAATAAGGCTCCGTCGGAAAGTCCCGCAGCGACACCGCCGATCAGTGCACCAAAAGCGTATACCAGTGTTGATAATAGCGATGACGCACTGCCAAGATTACGATCATGCAAACCGATATAGTGGCCGCTGTTGATAGGTGACATTGCGCCTGAGATAAACGTAATCAGCGTAAAGGTAATCAACACGGTTAACATGCTGGGTGTGGTTGAATAAGAGATAATGCACAGCGTAATCAATAACGCTATCTGCCCAAGACTACCAAGTTTCAAAATAGACTGCGGTTTGAACTTATCCATTAAAAATACCGACAGTCGGTTGCCCGCCATCATGGTTAAACCGTTGAGCACGAATAACAGCGCAAACTGTATTTTGCTGTATTCATAATGATCAACAAAAATAAAAGACAAGCTGGTGATATACGCTAGGAAAACTGCCGAGGTTAATGAGCCAAAAATGGCGTAGCGCAGCGAGATTAATCTACCATTGGTGCGTCGCGAGATGGCATTCCAATAGCCAGAGCCTAAATCGCGAACGCTAAAGTTACTCGGGCGATTGGTATGCGTTTCTGGAAAAATACTTAGATACACAATAGCAAGCAGCGCACCATAGGCTGCTAGAAACAAGAAGATAGCTTGCCAACCTAACACTGAGATCATAATGCCAATGGCCGGCGCGATTAATGGCGCAATCAGCATGACTAAAATAATGTTGGCAAACTTTTTAGAGACTTCTTCTGGCGGGAACACATCACGCAATTGCGCCATACAAATGACCGACGCAAAGCCAGCCCCGCTTGCTTGAAAGACACGTAAGATTTGTATTGCCTCAATGCTGCTTGTTATGGCAATCATCACGGACGTAACAATAAATAGCGCTAAGCCGATCATGCCAATGGTCTTGCGACCCAATTGATCGGACAAGGGCCCGCCGATAAGTTGACCAAATGCGAGTCCGCCAAAGTAGGTGCTCATGGTTAAGGTCACCGCAGTTAAGTCGGTGTCTAAGCTCTTTGCCATATCTGGCAACAGCGGCATGTATGCGTCTATCGAAAATGGCCCGATCGCGACCATGCTAGCAAGAAAAAATACAAAACCGCGACTGCTTGTAAGTTGCCTATTCGTTAGCATTATTCGCCTTTGATTATTTAAAGAGGTCATACCCCTTAGGAGGCGATATTATAGAGGCTAATGTGTAGATGTTTGTGTTGAGTTTCTAGTTTTAAATTCAGCTAAATGATCTGCTTGAAATTTAGAATTAAGTGGCAACCAAAAAAATGAGAAAATTGATATTAATCCGGCACGCTAAATCCAGTTGGAAGCACCCTGAGCTAGACGATCACGAGCGGCCACTTAATAAGCGTGGCGAGCGAGATTCGTTAACTATAGCGCGTCACTTGCAAGCGCAGTCCGAAATTGACGGCGGCTTTGAGGTGATTTATTCCAGTACCGCGACTCGCGCCTTGGATTTAGCGCAAACCATTAGTGATTTTTGCTATACCAGTTTAATTCCAGATTTGTCGTTTTACACGTTCGATACAGACGAGTTACTTGAGATTTTGCGTAGCTTGCCAAATGAGGCCAGCCAGGTAGCGGTAGTGGGACATAACCCTGCGATTACTCAGGCGGTTAACCGTTTAACCGCATCACAACTATTAAATGTGCCCACCTCGGGGGTGGTAACCATTGAGTGCCCAATAGAGGAGTGGCATCAACTTGATGAAGGGCTTTGTGAGTTATTGAGTGCCACTACACCAAAAACACTGCTGGTTTAAACGTGATTGCGACTTACTCTTTTAGTTTATAACCCGTTTTAAAAATCCACGAGACAATACACAAACACACAGCCAAAAAGACCAGCATCATGCTTAAGCTGAGCCAGACATTAACATCAGACACTTCAAAAAAGCTCCAACGAAACCCGCTAACTAAATAAACCACCGGATTAAACAAAGACACAGTTTGCCAAAAGGGTGGCAACATACTGATTGAATAGAAACTACCGCCTAAAAACACCAGGGGTGTAATAACCAAAATTGGAATGATTTGCAGTTTTTCAAAGCTGTCTGCCCACAAGCCAATGATAAAGCCAAATAGGCTGAACGAAACGCAGGTTAAGACCAGAAAAGTCAGCATCCAGATGGGGTGTTGAATGCGCAAATCCACAAACAGGTTTGCGGTTAATAAAATAATGCAGCCGATAATAAATGACTTGCTTGCGGCCGCGCCAACGTATGCGATCAGCGCTTCATAGAATGACAAAGGCGCAGATAAAATTTCGTAAATCGTGCCAGAGAATTTAGGGAAATAAATTGCGAACGACGCATTGGAAATGCTCTGTGTTAAAATCGTTAACATCGTCAGCCCTGGCACAATAAACAACCCGTATGACACGCCGTCAATCGTATCAATGCGTGACCCGATTGCGGAACCAAACACCACAAAATACAAAGACGTAGAAATTACAGGTGATGCCAATGTTTGAAACAAGGTTTTCCAAGCGCGGCGCATTTCAGCAATGTAGATAACTTTGATCGCAGAATAGTTCATGCGCTTACCTCTTCGTTGTTTGCCTTCGCAGAGCCTGTTTGAGAAGGTTCGTGTACCAGATCAACAAAAATATCTTCAAGTGAACTCTTGCTGGTTTGTATGTCTTTTAAGGCCATACCTGCGGTGCTTAAGGCTTGCAGCAAGCTTGTAATGCCAGTGGCATCGGCTTGTGTATCATAGGTGTAAGTGAGCAAGGTGCCGTCTTCAGAGAGCGCGATGTCGTAGCTTGAAAGTTCACTCGGAATAGTCTGGGCAGCTTCTTTCAGCTCAACCAATAGCTGTTTTTTACCCAGCTTATTCATCAATGTGTCTTTGTTCTCGATTAATAAAATCTCGCCATTGTTGATAACGCCGATTCGGTCGGCAATTTCTTCGGCTTCTTCAATGTAATGGGTGGTTAAAATAATCGTCACGCCGGATTCTCTAAGCTGGCTAACCAGGCGCCACATGTCTTTGCGCAGTTCCACATCAACGCCCGCAGTTGGTTCGTCTAAAAATAAGATGGCAGGTTGGTGTGACATGGCCTTGGCTATTAATACTCGGCGCTTCATACCGCCTGATAGCATTCGTAATTGGTTGTCTTTTTTATCCCACAGAGACAGGTCGCGCAAAATTTTTTCAATTAATGCATCGTCGCGTTTGGCACCGAATAATCCGCGGCTAAATGACACAGTATTCCAGACTGTTTGAAACGCGTCGGTGGTTAGCTCTTGGGGCACCAAGCCAATCATTTTGCGCGTTTCGCGATATTTTTTGACATTGTCAAAACCGTTGACTTCAACGCAGCCAGAGGTCTTTGAAACAATGCCGGTAATCACTGAGATTAACGTTGTTTTGCCTGCGCCGTTTGGGCCTAACAGAGCCAAAATTTCGCCGCGCTTAATGTCTAAACTGACGTTGTTCAGCGCTTTGAACTTATTGTCATAAACCTTCGAGAGGCCTTTCACGCAGATAATAGGGTCTGTCGATATTTTCATCGGGCGTATGCTACGCGAAATTCATGTTTGAGAGTACCGTGTTGTCTTAAACAATGCTGTTTTTCTAGCATTTAATATCGACTTATCTGTTCTTTTGGTTAGAATAACGCCCGTATCACACGGTATTAATTTCCACGACCAACTTGTTAAAATCCATTGCGGAGAAATCATGAATAAATTTCGCTCGGGCGTTCTATATGGCCCAGAACTAAATGCGGTCTACCAAGACGCAAAACTCAATGGTTATGCCTTGCCAGGTGTTAATGCGGTGGGCACAAGTTCCGTCAATGGTATTTTAGAAACGGCAGCTAAAGTGAATTCGCCAGTGATCGTTCAACTATCGTTTGGTGGTGGTCAGTTCTATGCGGGTAAAAGCTTGCCAAATGATAACTTACAAGCTTCGGCGGCAGGCTGTTTGTCGGC
>CAZOBR010000102.1:0-3554 GCA_964578035.1 uncultured Gammaproteobacteria bacterium | reverse complement strand
AAATGTACGGTGTGCCTGCTATCTTGCACACTGATCATTGCTCGTTAAAAAATATTCATTGGATCGATCAGTTAATCGACTTTCAAGAGGATTTTTACGCTAAGAATGGCAAGCCTCTTTTTAGCTCGCATATGCTTGATTTATCAGAAGAAACACTCGAAGACAATGTCGAAATTTGTGAGCGTTATTTAGCGCGCCTGAGTAAGATAGAGGTAGGGCTTGAAATAGAACTTGGAATTACTGGTGGTGAGGAAGACGGCGTGGATAACAGCGACGTTGATGTCAGCAAGCTTTACACGCATCCATCCGAGGTGTATTTCGCGTACGAGCGTTTAAGTAAGATTAGCGATAACTTTTCAATTGCCGCCGCATTTGGCAACGTACACGGAGTGTACAAGCCGGGTAATGTGAAATTGTCGGTTGAAATATTAAAGAATTCGCAAGAGTACGTTGAGCAAAAAATCGGTGCGCAAGGTACTAAACCTGTGAGTTTTGTATTTCATGGTGGTTCGGGTTCTTCACCAGAAGATATACGCAAATCAATTGAATACGGCGTAATCAAAATGAATTTAGACACTGACATGCAGTGGGCGTTTGCAAGTGGTGCGCGTGATTATTTTTCAGAATATGCTGACTACTTAAAAAGCCAAATAGGAAACCCAGAAGGAGATGAGTTGCCAAATAAAAAATATTACGACCCCCGCAAGGTCTTGCGTCAAAGCGAAGAATACTTTGTTGAGCGACTAGAGCAGTCGTTTGCAGATTTGAATTGTATTGGAAGAAATGTCCAGTAAATGATTGATTTCATTAACTAACATTAAAACGAATATCGACTTTGGTCGCTTCTAAAGTTATGTAAATTTTGATAGATTATTCTTGTTAATTTAATTGCTTTGCACACAAAAAAAATAATATCTGCTAACTTGTTGTATTTGTTGGTTTATTTTATTTTTTTGACTGTTTTGTCGAGCTCTTAGTAATAGTGGTTGCATCACACAAAAGCAGTCACTTTTTACAATGTAGGCTGTAAAATTGAACATTTTTCGGCAAATTAAGCACAAATTAATGTATTTATTGACTTAGCTGGTATTGGTTAATCGGGTTTTCTTTGGCAACTCTTAGACAGTTGTGAGTAACTGGTCGAGCGAAGTGTATAAAGTTGTAAATTACCTCTAAAGCGCATTGTTGGTTTACCACGGGTAATGATATTTTTGATAAGTAAATGGTTGGGGTCTTCTATTTTTGCTGCTGTTGTCACAGCGCTGAACTAAATTTTTAGTGATCCAAAATGAGCCATCTCACACAGTAGGTTAATTTTTAGGTTTAGATCAATGTATATGAAAAACAAGGCATTTCTTCAAGGCTGTTGTGCAAAGCTTGCTGAAGTATCCGCTAGTGTTTGTGTAAAGAGCTCCTTGGCTTTGAACCTGCGAGGCAGGTTTACTCGCTGCGCAATGATTCTGTCAATTGTATTTGCACCTATCTCAGTGCAAGCTCAATTGACTCAAGATATTGTTGAAGATTTCTATGTGCCGCTGCCAGAAGTCGCTGCACTAGACTTTTTCACCGACATATCGACAGACGGCGTTGCCACAGCACCATTGATCACGCGTACCGATATCGTTATTCGTGAGCCAGGAACGATTGTCGTTAGTGACCCAGCTGCCGATGGTTTTGAAACGCAATACGCAGTTGGCCCGTTTGCAGCTACTACTGAATTTTGGGGTGACGGCAATTGTGCAAATGGATTTAAACCAACGCTTGCGTCGTGTACAACTGGTGCGGACGATACCCTTAATGTTGGCGAAGTTATTATTTTTGATGCCAGTGAAGTTAACTCATCGGATTATTTTGGATCAACCCAGATTGTCAACCTAACTCGCTCGGCGTTTCCAAGTGGAACGGGTACATTTTTAGCCGGTGCATTTGAGTTGTTTCCATCTTCGCAATGGGGTACATCATATGTTCTGCCTGTGGGTGAAAATACAGCGAATGCTGGCGTAATGTTTGAGCAGGTAGCGATTACTGTGATGGCGCGTGAAGATAACACCATCGTGACGTTTGATCCAGATGGCCCGGGTGCAGCAGCGGCGATTGTCTCAACGATTAATCAAGGTGAATCGGTTGAGTTTGGTATTGGTACGGGTGCAACGGGTCAGGCCTTGGCGATTCAAGAAGGTGCGACAGTTACAACAACTGCGCCTACACAAGCGAATGTATTAACCGGCGACATTGGTTCAACCTACGAGACACGTTTTTACACCTTGTTCCCAGATTCATTACTCAGTAACGAATACTACGAAGCGGTTGGTTCAACCGATGGCGATACGCCCGCATCAGTATTTTTATTTAACCCTAATACCACTGATATTATTATTAATCAGTTCGATAACACAGACCCTCAATCAGTAACACCGACTACTATTACCGTTTTAGCAGGTCAGACCGCAAAGGTGGTAATGCCAACGGCAACCGCATCAGGTTTAACCGGTCTTCGGTTTGCATCGGCTGGTGGTGAAGTATTTTCGGCCTACACAGTGGTCGATGATCAAGTTGATGGAGCACCTGGTAACTCCGGCCAAATTCATGACTGGGGCCATGTGACAACGCCTTTGCGCCTGATGGGCGATATTATTCGAGTTGGTTTTGCGCCTGGCAGTAACCCAGAGATTGGCAGTACTTTGAACGCGTCACCGATTTGGGTGATTGCCGATTTACCGGGTGCAGGCGCAACACAAGATATTGAAATTTGTGTCGACTCGCAAGGCGATGGTGATGACCCAGGCACGCCTGGCGGTGGTACTGACCCGGTTACTGGTGTTGAATACGATTATTCTGTGATTGTTCAGCCATTAGATAGCACGCGCTTGTACAATTCAGGTCCAGAACCGCTTACCAGTGCAACCGATGGTGAAGATCAGACCGGCATGTTGGCGTTTGCGTGTAACACGGCAAACAGCGCAACCATTGCCAATCCATTTGATGTGATTATTGCGGCGGCTTGGGGCCAAGACCCAGATAGAACAGCGCCGGGTGATGATGGTTTTGACGTGGGTACGACCATTCGTACCGGCAGTAATAACCGCTTATTTATTGGTGATGCGGTGTTCTTTGATGCCAATAGTAATGGCATTCAAGAGGCGGGCGAAGCGGGTATTGCAAATGTTGATGTCACGATTACAACGACAGATCCGACAGTAGACTTAGACCCAAGCACGCCAGCGATTGATAGTACGTTCACTGTGCAAACAGACGGCGACGGTCTATATTTGTTTTCTTCATTGTTAGTAGGCGTTGATTATACAATCACAGTGACCCCACCGGCTGGTTTTTCTTTTGTTTCAGATCCCGATGGCGTGATAGACGGTACCACCACATTAACTCTGGTGACCTCAACACTAGAGCAAGATTTTGGTCTAACAGACAACCCACCAGAAATATCAATTACTAAGACATCCAGTGCAAATGGCGCGATTGTAAACCCTGGGGATACAATTTTGTACACGATTGTTGTTACCAATGAAGGCCCAATTCCGTTAGAAAACGTTGTGGTT
>CAZOBR010000101.1:0-8883 GCA_964578035.1 uncultured Gammaproteobacteria bacterium | reverse complement strand
CCTCATTAGTTAAAGAACTGCGTGAACGTACTGGCGCAGGCATGATGGAATGCAAAAAAATCCTAACTGAAACCGATGGCGATATCGATCTTGCCATCGAAGAACTGCGCAAACGTGGCGCTGCTCAAGCTGATAAAAAAGCAGGGCGTATCGCTGCTGAAGGTACGATTGTTACCTTAGTAGAGGGCACAAAAGGCGTTGCAATTGAAGTTAATTCAGAAACTGATTTCTCTGCTAAGAATGACGCATTTGTTCGTTTTGCTAATCAAGCTGCAAAAACCGTGTTAGCGCAAGCGCCAGCTGACTTAGAGGCCTTGGCGTCTAGCCAGACAGAGTCCGGTTCATCGGTTGAAGAATCACGCCAAGCGTTAATTCAGGAAATCGGCGAAAACATTAGCGTTCGTCGCTTTGAAGTGCTCGAAGCAAACGACGGTGAAGTGGTTGGTGCCTATCAACATGGTAACAAGATTTCGGTATTGGTTCGCTTAGCGGGTGGTAGTGAAGATTTAGCCAAAGACATTGCTATGCATATCGCTGCGAGCAAGCCTGTTTGTGTTTCAGCCGATGAAGTACCTGCTGATTTGCTAGCAAAAGAACGTGAAATTTTCATGGCGCAAGCGGCTGAAAGTGGTAAGCCTGCTGAGATTATGGAAAAAATGGTTGAAGGTCGTATCCGTAAGTACTTGAACGAAGTCACGTTACTTGGTCAAGCGTTTGTAAAAGACCCAGACCAAACGGTTGAAAAATTGTTAAAATCAGCCAACGCTGAAGTAAAGCAGTTTGTTCGCTATGAAGTTGGTGAAGGCATCGAGAAGAAAGAAGATGACTTTGTTAGCGAAGTAATGGCACAAGCAGGCAAATAGTTTTAATAATATTTATTTAGTGCATCAAACTATAAACCATACAAAATAGGCCAAGCAGCCTGAGGAGTGAAAACTCATGACTATTGAATCGAGCGATGTTTCCAACTCTGGTTCCCAACACTCTGGTTCAAAGTCGAGTCACACTCAAAGTGGTGGTTTTAGACGAATTCTCCTCAAGCTCAGTGGCGAAGCATTAGCTGGCACCACAGGCGATCAAAAATTTGGTATTGATGCGCAAACACTTAATAACGTGTGTAAAGAAATCGCACACGTTATTGAATCAGGGACTCAGGTTGCTGTGGTTATTGGTGGCGGCAACTTTTTTCGCGGGATATCAGCGTCAGAATCCGGCATTGAAAGAGCAACCGCTGATTACATTGGCATGCTCGCCACCGTTATGAACGCCTTGGCCGTGCAACAAGGTTTAAAGCAAATTGGCATTGAAGCGCGCGTACAATCGGCTATTCCGATCTCTCCTGTTTCGGAACCTTACGTTCGTTTGCGTGCCTTAAAGCATTTAAACCAAAGTCGTGTGGTTATTTTTGCGGCTGGTACAGGCAATCCATACTTTACAACCGATACGGCAGCTAGTCTGCGTGCGGCTGAAATCAACGCTGATATCTTAGTAAAAGCTACAAAAGTTGATGGCGTGTATGACTCAGACCCTGAGAAAAATGCTAATGCTGTGCGCTATGACCAAGTTAGTTATGACGAAGTTTTGCAGAAACGTTTAGGTGTGATGGACGCCACTGCGATTGCGTTATGTCGTGATAACAATATGGATTTACGAGTATTATCTATTGCAGAGTCGGGCGCACTCACTAAAATGGCCCAAGGCGAACCAATTGGTACATTGATTTCTACTGCTGGTTAAATGCGAGTTCTAGAATCATTGCAAGCCATATTAAAACAAATTAGATAAAAATAAGCAGGTATAAAAATGATCGACGATATTCTTAAAGACGCAGAGCAGCGTATGCAAAAAAGTATTGAGTCAATGCGTGGTGAATTAGCTAAAATCCGTACCGGGCGCGCGAGCCCAGCCATTATTGATCATTTAACCGTTGATTATTACGGTACCGCTACGCCAATTAGTCAGGTCGCCAATATTTCTGTTCAAGATGCGCGTACTTTAGCAGTTCAACCTTGGGAAAAGAACATGGTACCCGTAGTTGAACGTGCCATTATGGAAGCCAATATCGGCTTAAATCCAATGACTGCTGGTGATTTGATTCGTTTACCAATGCCGCCATTAACCGAAGAGCGCCGCAAAGAAATGGTCAAAGTGGCAGCCGCAGAAGGCGAATCTGGTAAGGTCGCTATCCGGAACATTCGTCGCGATGCCAACAGCGATTTTAAATCTTTGCTCAAAGACAAAGACATCAGCGAAGATGATGAAAAAAGAGCACAAGACAGCGTGCAAAAATTAACGGATCAATATGTCTCTCAAATTGATGACGTTATTAAAGAAAAAGAAGCTGAAATACTGACTGTATAGGTTCGAAAAAGCTAACTTAGGTTTGGCTGTTTAGTGCTAGCTGTTTTAATGCTGTTAGTCACTGTTTATCTTAGATAATCAATCTAAACATTTAATTCTTACGTCAGCGATTTATATAATGCCATTGTCGACGTAACGTTATGTTTGATTCTATTAAAAAATTCTTCGCATCGCGCAAACGCAAACATACTCCAATAATCACGCCCAAACCGGCACATGTGGCAGTCATTATGGATGGCAATGGTCGTTGGGCAAACTCGCAAGGCATGACACGTGTTGCTGGTCATAAACGTGGTGTTGACTCAGTTAAGGCATTAATCAAGAGTTGCATCAATCACGAGATTCCGTACCTATCAATTTTTGCATTTAGTAGTGAGAACTGGAGTCGTCCAGAATCAGAAGTCAAAGCACTAATGGATTTGCTCGCCACTGCACTGGAAACGCAAACTAAAAAGTTGGATGAGAATGGCGTTAAATTACAACTTTTGGGTGATTTATCGCGTTTTAGTGATCGCATTCAAACCTTAGCCGCCAGTGCTCAAAAAGAGACCTCAAACAACACAAAACTAACGTTCAATGTTGCGGTTAATTATGGTGGTCGTTGGGATATTACCCAAGCATGCCGTAAACTTGCTAAGCGCGTAGCAGCAGGTGAATTAGCTGCTGATGATATTAGTGAGACTTTAATCAACCAAGAAATTTCAACAGCGGGCATTCCAGACCCAGATTTATTTATTCGTACTAGTGGCGAATATCGCATTAGCAACTTTTTGTTGTGGCAGGCAGCCTATTCAGAATTCTATTTCACTGACATTTTATGGCCTGATTTTGACGAAGATGCATTTACTGAGGCTTTATTAAAGTACACTAATCGAGATCGACGCTTTGGCAAAGCGGTTGATACGGCTCCAAATGCTATCAATGACGTTAATGATGAAACTAAAAATGACACAAGAGTTGAAAGTATTGAGTTGAGCAATAGTAATAACAAAACGAATCAGGCTTAAAAACGTATGTTAAAACAAAGAGTTATTACTGCATTAGTATTAGTCGCGCTTGTGTTGGCCGCTTTATTTGCACCTAGTCCACTTTTTTGGCGCGCGCTAATGAGCATTGTCGTGTTAATCGGTTATTGGGAGTGGCTACGGTTTTGCAATATCACGTCCCCTATACACAAAGCCATTTGTTATATTGGTTTTGGTGTTTCAATGTGGGGGTTTCAATCTGGTTTTTTTGAGCTAAGCTATGTGGTAATAAGCTTATGCGTAACGTGGTTAGTGTTGTTGGGTTTTACGTTGACTCGCCGATTTGATTTTTTACATCAGGTAGCCATAAAGGCCTTAGTTGGTATGTTTATTTTGCCAGCTGCTGCTTGGTTGTTAATCGAGTTTAGGTTGCTTGAAAATGCGCCCGCATGGATTTTGTGTTTTATGGTGTCGGTATGGGCCGCGGATGTTGGTGCTTACTTTGTCGGCAAACGCTTTGGTAAAACCAAGTTGGCTCCATCTGTTAGTCCAGGAAAAACCGTAGAGGGTTTTATCGGTGGTTTGGCGCTTGTACTGCTTATATTTACGCCTATCTTATTCAATTTTTTTCCAGCAAATGCAGCAGCTTTACTGCTTGCTACCGTATTGGCAACAGCGGTAATGTCTGTGGGTGGTGATTTGTTTGAAAGTAAACTTAAACGCTACGCTAATATCAAAGACAGCAGCCAGATTTTGCCTGGCCATGGTGGTGTGTTAGATCGAATTGACGGCTTGTTGTCCGGCGCGCCGTTTTTTTCCTTAGGTCTAATTATGCTTGGTTATTTGTAAGTCAGTGTGTGATTGAGCAATAAATCATGCAAATGCTAACGATATTAGGGTCTACCGGTTCTGTTGGAACAAGCACATTAGATGTGGTTGCGTTACACCCCGATCGTTTCAAAGTTCACACACTGACGGCTAATAATAATGTCGCTAAAATAGTCGAGCAATGCCAGCGTTTTGAACCGCAGAAAGTGGTGATGCAACGCGAATCTGCCGCGCAACAAGTAAGCACTAAACTCGCTGAGCTTGGCCTTGCGATAGAGGTGTTGGCGGGTGCAGAGGCTATTTGTGATGCGGCGCAAGACAATACAGTGACATCCGTGATGTCTGCCATTGTTGGTGCAGCGGGCTTATTGCCAACCTTAAAAGCCGTGCAAGCCGGCAAACGCGTGTTAATTGCAAACAAAGAACCGTTGGTGATGACGGGTGATTTATTTATTCGTGAAGCGCAACGCTCTGGCGCGGTTATTTTGCCGATCGATAGTGAACACAATGCGATTTTTCAATGCTTACCTGATGATCAAAATAAATCAGGCGTTGCGCGTATTCATTTAACTGCCTCAGGCGGGCCGTTTCGAGGGCGAGAATGGAATACCTTAACTGATATTAGCCCAGAGCAGGCGTGCGCACACCCTAACTGGTCGATGGGGCAAAAGATATCGGTTGATTCAGCAACCATGATGAACAAAGGCTTAGAGCTAATTGAAGCTGCAGCTTTGTTTGAATTGCCCGCAGAACAAGTCAATATTGTGGTGCATCCGCAAAGTATTATTCATTCCATGGTTGAATATCATGATGGCTCTTTTTTAGCGCAATTAGGTTCGCCTGATATGAAGATTCCGATTGCACATGCTCTTAGCTGGCCTGAACGAATTAGCTCTGGTGCGAATACGCTAAGTATTACTGAAATAGCGCGTTTGGATTTCAATGAGCCGGATATGCCAAACCTGCCATGCTTGCAGCTCGCACGACAATCAGCCGAGGCGGGTGGTGGTGCGCCAGCGGTGCTGAATGCATCGAATGAAATTGCGGTAGATGCCTTTCTGAATCAACAAATACGTTTTACAGAAATACCTGTTGTGATTGAATCAGCACTCGAAAGTGTTGATATTGGCCCAGTGGATAGCTTAGAGGCAGTATTAAACATTGATAATGAAGCACGAATTGCCGCTCAAGCAGCGGTAGCATTGCTGACAAGTTAAGCGCATGAATATGGCGCACTTATTGGGTTAGTTTATATATGGGTTTTTTGTACAGCGTTCTTGGCTTCTTCCTTGCAATCGGCGTATTGGTCGCCGTGCATGAGTTCGGCCATTTCTGGGTCGCAAGAAAACTCGGCGTTAAAGTTCTTAGATTTTCAATTGGCTTTGGTAAACCCTTATGGAAAAAAGTTGCCGGCAAAGATCAAACTGAATATGTGATTGCGGCGATTCCGCTCGGCGGCTATGTCAAAATGTTGGGTGAAGGTGATGATCCAGATAGCATTATGCCAGGAGAGTTACATCGCGCGTTTGACCGTCAACCCATTTGGAAGCGCGCGCTAATTGTATTGGCTGGGCCTGGGATTAACTTTTTATTCGCTATTGTATTGTTCATGGTGCTTGGTATGAGTACCCAACAAGGCGTGAAACCGATTTTTGGTAATCTGAGTGCTGAGTCAGCAATTGCTCAAGTAGGTGTGCAGCCGGGTGATACTTTATTAGCGGTTGATGGTCGTCAAGCAAACTATATGATGCACCACGATTTGTATATTTTTAACCAAGTGCTCAAAGGCGAAGATATTGCAATTACAGTTCGCGCAGCAGATGAATTACCACAAAATCAACGCACAATTGTTTTAAATACCAGTGATGTGCCAATTTACAATATAAACCCAAGCAGCCTAATGAGTCAGCTTGGTTTTGTTCGCATGTCGCCACCGGCCAGTACGAAAATTAGTCAAGTTGTACCTAACTCTGCTGCTGATAGAGCGGGTATGCTGGCTGGCGATCGATTTATTTCAATTAATAATCAAGCCGTTAGCAATTGGCAACAAATGGTAACGCATATTCAAGCATCCGCGGGCGTTCCTTTAAATGTATTGATAGAGCGTTCAGGTTCAACAATTGAACTTGTTGTTACGCCAGATGTTGTTGAGGTTGAAGGTCAGAAGGTCGCTCGTATGGGTATTGGTCGAACAGCCATACCGTATAGACCTGAACAGGTTATTGAAATCAATCGGTCACCTTTGCAAGCGCTTTCATATGGCGTTGAACGAACATGGTTAATGTCGTCTTTAACACTGCGAATGTTATGGAAAATGGTGACGTTGCAAGTGTCACATAAAAATGTGAACGGGCCGATCACAATTGCCGATGTTGCTGGTCAAGCCATTCAGATTGGTTGGAAAACCTATGTATACGTTCTAGCCGTGATTAGCATTAGTCTAGGTGTGATGAATTTATTACCAATCCCGATGTTAGACGGAGGACATTTATTAATGTACTCAATCGAGGTTGTCGCAGGCCGGCGTTTTGCTGAAAAGGCATTTGCAGTTGGTCAACGTGTTGGTGTGCTGATGCTTATTTGTCTGATGAGTCTCGCTTTTTATAATGATATTTTTAGATTATTGGATTAAAATTGCGCGTTGGTGCTTTTGATATCCAAATGTTGATGCAGTCTGGCGACGAGGAAAAAAATGATAAAAAAACAAATAATAAAAAAACTTATACGTAATGTTGGGTTTTCGTTGGCGTTGCTCAGTGTCGCGGGTATTGCTGCCGCACAATCATTTGTCTTGTCCGATATACGGGTAAAAGGTTTGCAGCGTATTTCGGCAGGTGCCATTTTTAACTTATTGCCTGTGAAAGTTGGTGATAACTTTGACCCAAGTGATTCATCTGGTTTGATTCGCGAACTTTATAAAACTGGCTTCTTTAAAGATATTGAATTATCAACTGAAGGCACAACCATGATCATTGATGTGGTTGAGTATCCATCTATCGCCAGCATTGAATTTTTGGGTAACAAGCTGATCAAAGAAGAGTCCTTGCGCGAAGCACTATCGGGCAACGACTTTATTGAAGGCCGCGTTTATAAACCAAGCGTGTTAGACGGCGTTAAGCAAGAATTAAAACGTCAGTATTTAAACCAAGGAAAATACAATGCGCAAGTAGGCACTGAAGTTTCCGAATTGCCGCGTAATCGTGTCGCGGTGCGCCTACATGTTAAAGAAGGCCCAACTGCAAAAATCAAAAAAATTAACATTGTTGGTAATAAGTTCTTCACAGATGAACAATTACTTCGACAATTTAAATCGACTGATAATGTACCGTTTTGGCAGTTTTGGGCATCATCGGACCAGTATGCGAAAGAAAAAGTATCGGGCGACTTAGAAACGCTGCGTAGTTTTTATCAAAATCAAGGGTTTCTTGATTTTGAAATCACCTCAAACCAAGTCAGCATCACGCCTGAAAAAGACGGTATTTTCTTAACGATAAATATCAGTGAAGGTGAGCGCTATACTGTTTCACAATTTGTCCTTAATGGCCGCTTAGTTGTATCAGAGGACGAGCTATTACCTTATGTTTATATTGCGCCAGGGCGTAGTTACTCACGTGCGGCGGTAGACGCCACCGTTGAGCAAATTGGTAACCGTTTAGCAGAAGAGGGTTATTCCTACGCTGAAGTTGTGCCAGTACCTGAAGTTGATCGCGACAATAATACCGTTGCTTTTTCAATTAACGTCAAACCAGGCCGACGTATTTATGTGCGCCGAATTGACGTGGTAGGTAACACGCTGACGAACGATAATGTGATTCGCCGCGAATTACGCCAAACAGAAGGCGGAGCGTTTTCACCGAATCGCGTAAACCGCTCAAAAATTCGTTTACAACGTTTAAGCTTTTTCGATGAAGTAGAAATCGAAACAGTACCCGTTGCTGGCCGCGAAGACCAAGTTGATTTAGAGGTGGTCGTTAAAGAACGGCCTACTGGCAGTTTCTTATTTGGTTTGGGTTTCTCAGGTGATGATGGCGCGTTGATTCAAGCGAGTATTTCGCAATCAAACTTATTTGGTACAGGTAACTTATTGAATCTGTCAGTTCAGCGCTCTGACATTATTGAAGCAATTAGTGTGCAATACACCAACCCTTACCAAACTAAGAGCGGTATCAGTCGAACCATTAGTTTAAGCTCGCGCAGTATTGATTCTGCTCGGGCGAATACGTCAGAGTTTATTACTGAAACGCTTGCGTTTAATGTGAATTATTTGTTCCCAATTAATGAAAGCAACTCGTTTTCATTGGGGGGTGGTTTTGAGCAAATTGACCTAGAAAGCACGCCATTCTCGGTACCAGAGGTGCTTGGTTTTATTGAACAGAATCCAAGTAATGACTTATTTACACTAACAGCGGCCTTTGTTCACGATACTCGCGATAGTTTAATTTATACAACATCCGGTAACAATTTGCGCGTTTCATTAGAAGCCACAACTCCGGGTAGTGACCTTGAGTATTATCGTGTCAATGTGGATGCGGCTGCGTTCTTCCCATTAACTCGTCGTATTGCATTTAAAATTGGCGCAGGTTTGGGCTACGGTGACGGTTTTGGCGATACTGAAGAGTTGCCATTCTTTAAAAACTACTTCGCTGGTGGTACGTCATCTGTTCGCGGTTTTGAAGCGCGTTCACTGGGCCCGCGTGATAGTAGTGACTTCCCTGATCCATTTGGTGGC
>CAZOBR010000100.1:0-8898 GCA_964578035.1 uncultured Gammaproteobacteria bacterium | reverse complement strand
TTATTCAATGCTGGTTAAAAACGGTATTGTTGAAAAAATGTTTGTTGAGCCAGTTAAAGAGGGTGACCCGTTTGAAGTATCCGATGCAGACACCATGCTTGACTATATTAACCCTAGTGCGAGTAAACCCTCGTCTGTCACAATAATCACCAAGCCTGGTTGTTCTTTTTGCGCCAAAGCGAAACAATTGCTAAACGACAAAGGCATTGCATTTGAAGAAATCGTATTAGGCAAAGATGCAACCTCTGTGAGTGTTAAAGCAATCAGTGGTAATAGCACCGTGCCGCAAGTATTCTTTGATGGCGAAAATATTGGTGGGTCTGATGATCTTCAGCAATACTTAAGTAAGGCCTAAATGCTAATAACCTTAAGGGTTTAGTTTACTAAACCCTTTTTGTTAACCCCATATGGCTAAAAAATGAGTCACGACAATAAGGCAATCGGTTTTTCGCAAGAGCATTTACTAAAGTTGGCAAATTGGAAAATGCCATTTGGTAAATATGCAGGTCGAGCCTTAATCGACTTGCCAGAAGCCTATTTATTCTGGTTTCAAAAGCACGGTTTTCCAGACGGTGAGCTGGGCGAACTAATGAAGTTTTGTTTGGATTTAAAAATTGAAGGATTAGATCGGCTTATTAAACCTCTGAAGTCGCGTTCCGAATGAATATCCGCGATTTAAAATATTTGATCGCGGTATACGATCTAAAAAGCTTTAGTAAAGCCGCTGAGCGTTGCTTTGTCAGTCAACCCACCTTAAGCGGACAACTTAAAAAATTGGAAGAAGAGCTCGGTTCAGTGTTAATTGAACGCAGCACGCGTAAAGTGTTATTTACGCCACTCGGTGAAGAAGTGGTGCGCAGCGCCCGCGAAGCAATACTGTCAATTGATAACATAAAGTCCTTGGTAAAAAGCCATGACGACCCATTAGCAGGTGAGTGTCATATTGGTTTAATTCCAACCGTTGGGCCCTTTTTGTTGCCATTAGTGATGCCTGCTTTAAGCGCTGAATTTCCTCAATTAGAACTCTATTTGCATGAGTTGCAAACAGAAGTGCTGATAAAGAAGTTATTAAACGGTGAGTTAGACGCAATTATTCTGGCAAAACTGGATTGGAGTCACCCAGTGACAGAAATGCCTCTTTACACGGAAAAAATGCAACTTGCAGTTAGTCAAACCAGTGAGTTAGCTGGGTCTAAATCACCACTAAAGCGAAGCGTGTTGGATGGTCGATCCGTGTTAATGCTTGAAGATGGTCATTGTCTAAGAGACCAAGCCATGGGGGTTTGTTTTGCAGCAGGCGCAAGTGAAGACACGCGTTACCAAGCCACTAGCATGGACACTTTGCTGCATATGGTTGCGACTGGTGCGGGTATAACGCTGATCCCAGAACTTGCGACGAACAAGGCTATCGAGCAAGTTGAATATCTAAGCTTTGCCGAACCACAGCCTAGTCGAGATGTTGTGTTATTGATGCGTAACAATTCGCCCCGCGAGCAATTATTAATACGAGTTTCTACGGTCATTGGCGATTCGGTTAAGCAAAAGCTTTAACTAGTGTTTTACATTTGGAATTTGAGTTGCGCTTGCGGTCGATTCAGAACTTATAGCTTGCACTGTTTCCTCTTCAGAGGCTGATTCATCAATAGAGCCGAGGTATTTATCTAGCCAGTCCAAATTCTCACGCACAAACTCGCCAATCGACCAATCATAATGGCCAGCATCGAATATCACAATGTTCTGTGCTCATTGAGCTTTAGACCTTGTTGTTAATCGTTTGCTAGTGATATTAAGAATATTATTGATTAGGGTGAAGCCTAATTTCATTTGATCTCAGTGTAAGGCTTTGTCGCTTTCGCCTGTCTGTATTACTAAGCACATTAATACTAATCACTAGAATATTATGAAACCAGTTGCCGACACGTTAATCTTCATTGCGATATTTGTTGCCGCATCCTTGTATACATTAACTGCAAACGCCCAGCGTTTTGAGAGTGGTGAGGCGCAAGTTCCATTAATTGAATTATACACCTCAGAAGGTTGCAGTAGTTGCCCACCCGCAGATCGTTGGTTGTCTAAGCTGACCAGTAGTGAAGACTTGTGGTTGGGTTTTGTGCCGATGTCATTTCATGTCGACTACTGGGATTACATTGGTTGGAAAGATCGCTTCGCAAGCCGTGAATATAGCCAGCGACAACGTCGTTATGCGGCTGAATATAACGAACGAACTGTGTACACACCGGGTGTTCGTAAAAGCGGTGAAGAATGGCGTTCGTGGCGTTTTGTTGGCAAACCAACGGATCAAGATGCGCCGAAAGTTGGCAAAATGATTCTAGACGTTGCGCCCGATGGCAGTTTCAACGCGGAGTTCGATGCGCAACAAACGGGTATGCAATTGAACGTAGCGATTTTAGGTGTCGGTCTGAGTTCTGAGGTCACACGTGGTGAAAACACGGGTAAAACACTTAGTCATGACTTTGTTGTGTTAGGCATTTCGAGCTATGGTTCATCAGAAGCAGGCAAATGGTCTGGCAATTTGCCTGAAGCCTCTGTGAATGCACCTAAATATGCAGTGGCTGCATGGATTACCAAAGGCGGGCGTTTAACGCCTATTCAAGCAACGGGTGGTTATCTGGTTAATGATTCCTTAGCAAGTGCTAATTAACTGATTTAGTGCAATAACCTAGATCGCAAGCACGTTTATTGGCCCATTTGTAATAAGCCCAATCTGCACCAGCGGCGATTATTGGCCACCTCAGTGGAGTAAAGAGCCAGCCAAATTTAGTATGCTTCCAAGCGCTCACTGTTGCGTCAAGACCTTTGAGCCATTCGCCGTTTGCGGTTTTTAAGTGCAGTACCGATAACAGCTCAAGATCGGTAAAGTTTGCTGCATATTGTTGCTTCTGATCCGAATGAATATTTACAAGCATTAAAGTGCTGTCTTTGTGCCGAGCAAGTAACTTGATTTCTTTGGCGCATAAAGAGCAATTGCCGTCGTAAAAAAGGATGTCGGACATGAATAATTTACCAGTTTTAATAGTGACTGAATTGTGTAGCCGAATATAGGTTGGAGATGCTGTACGAATCGTACGCTATCCGGTCTAAAAACTTGTGATGATGAAGTGCAAAAGTTAAACTGAAATCTCTAATTAACTACTAATCAACAATAAGAACTATAAAATGGCAGCACAACGTGAGGAATTTCGGTCTCGTCTAGGGTTTATTTTGGCTGCGGCTGGATCAGCAGTTGGTATTGGTAACTTAGTCGGCTTTCCAGTAAATGCAGCAAAAAGTGGTGGTGCTGCATTTTTAATGGTCTATGCATTTTTTATTATCTTTATTTGTTTGCCCGTCATGATGGCTGAAATGTCGCTTGGCAGGCACACGCAGCGCAACCCACTGGGTGCCTACAACAGCGTTTCCAACAATAACCGTTTGTGGAGTATTGGTGGTTGGTTGTCGGTGATTACACCGTTTATGATTGCTGTTTTTTACCAAGTCTTAACAGTCTGGTTGTTGGGCTATTTTGTTGGTGCGGTTACGGGCAATTTACAGAGCATGGCGCAGGCTGATTATTTCGGTAATTTTATTAATGCCAATGGTGTGTTTATCTATCTCGTTGTATTGAGCCTACTGATTGGCGTTATTTTAAATTCAGGTGTGCAAAACGGTATTGAACGCCTGGCTAAAATGCTGATGCCGACATTATTCGTAATGCTGATACTGCTAACGTTGTTTGTGTTAACTCTTCCGAATGCGTTTGTTGGAGTTAAATTTTATTTAATTCCAGATATCGCTAAAATCACTCCAGAAGTGGTTAATAATGCGTTAGGTCAAGCATTCTTTTCACTTTCGCTTGGTATGGGGATACTGATTACGTATGGCTCGTATGTCAGTAAACGAGAAAGCATTGCAGGTGGCGCCAAAATGGTGGCGGGTCTTGATACCTTCGTGGCCTTTTTTGCTGGCCTGTTAATTCTGCCATCCATTTTTTCATTTAACCCAAATGTTAATCCTGCAGAACTGTCGTCTTCGTCAGTCTCACTCGTTTTTACGTTCTTACCAAAAATTTTCTTATCCTTGCAAGACACAATCGGTTATGTCGGCGCTAGTCTGTTTGCCAGTGTGTTCTTTTTATCGGTGTTTTTCGCCGCATTGACGTCACAAATTTCAATCTTGCAAGTGCCATTGTCAGCCTTTCAGGACGAGTTGGGTTTTGACCGCAAGAAAAGTGTTTGGGCACTGGGTGGCTGTGCTGTACTGCTTGTTCTTGCAAGCATTGTGTCATTTGGAATGGTCGGTTTCTTTACTCAGTTTATGAACTACGGTGGCGGCGTTAAATCATTCTTTGATCTAGTTTACGATGTGTTTTACGACACAATTTTGCCGTTAAACGGTTTTATTGTTTGTCTGTTTGTTGTCTATCGCTGGAAGTCAGCGAATTTAAATAAAGAACTAATGGTCGGTGATGATAGTTTTGAAGGGTCTTTTACACAGAAATACGTGAACTTTGCCCTGAAAACCTTTATTCCAGTGGTACTTTTCTTCGTATTTATCAATACTGTGCTACTGAAGTTTTTCAGTATTAGTTTGATTTAAAGCGACTTTCTACTCGATCCACTCGATATCTAGAAACGTCAAAGCATGCTAGCTTTTTAAAAGTCGTTGCTGCTCGCGCTTCCAATCGCGTTCTTTGATTGAGGCGCGTTTATCGTGCTGTTTCTTACCTTTGGCTAGACCAACTTTGAGCTTGGCACGACCACGTATCCAGTACAAACTGAGAGGTGCGAGTGTGTAACCTGCGCGTTCAACTTGGCCGATCAAACGATTTATCTCATCTCGTTTCATGAGAAGTTTGCGCGCACGAACCGGGTCAGGCGTCACATGTGATGACGCGGAGGTCAACGGGGTGATGTGCGCGCCGTATAGATACAATTCACCGCGATGAATTGTCACATAGCTTTCCTTCAGTTGCACCAAACCAGTACGCATACTTTTGACTTCCCAGCCTTCAAGCGATAGGCCGGCTTCGTACTCATCTTCTATAAAAAAGTCGAATCGCGCTTTTTTATTGCTCGTAATTGTATTCGAGTTAGGTTTTTTTGCCTTTGCCATGATTGTGTTCAGTGATTAACTTATCTTTAAAGGAAGCCATTGAGAGGTATACTTGGGCTGAATGATAACGCTGTTAACTCGAAAACAACAACAATATTGACGATTTGAGTAATTCTAAGAAAGCAACTCGGCCAACGGCATCGGGTTCCAAGACCAGATCCTCTTGGACCAGCTATAGTGCATTCATACTTGCGGCTATTGGTGCGTCCGTAGGCTTGGGTAACGTTTGGAAGTTTCCTTATGAGGTCGGCGCACACAATGGCGGTACATTTGTGTGGGTGTATATCGTTTGTGTCATTCTAGTTGCATTCCCTCTGATGTTAGCAGAGCTTATGGTGGGGCGAATGGGGCGGGGTGACACCGTACAAGCTGTTTCGAACGTCTCTAAGCAAGAGCGTAGGTCTAGTAATTGGCGCATCATCGCTTGGTTAGGTGTGCTTAGTAGTTTCTTGATCTTTTCGTATTACAGTGTGGTCGCGAGCTGGGTACTGTTTTATATCATGAGTTCTTTATCTGGTACATTTGTCGAGGTGCCTGCTGAGGTTGTACAAAACTCGTTTGGTGCCTTACTCAGGAATACCGATCAAATGCTTATTTGGCACACCGTTTTTGTGTTAATGGTCGTGTTGGTTCTGTCGCGTGATATTCGTTTAGTTTTAGAGCGCGTTTTATTATTTTTAATGCCAATGTTTGTTGGCTTATTAATATGGCTTTGCTATTACATCAGTGGTGTTGGTAATTTTGATCAGGCCTTTGAGTTTGTCTTTTCATTTGACTGGTCATTAATCACGCCTGAATTGATCGTGAGTGCACTCACGCAGGCATTGTTCTCGTTAAGCATAGGTATCGGTATTCTAATGATGTACGGCTCTTATTTAAGCAGTAAACAACCTTTATTCAGTGGCGCTGGCGTTATTTTAATTTCAGATACGGCAATCGCCTTAGTAATGGCGTTGATGATCTTTTCTATCGTGTTCGCGTTTGATCTAAGTCCTGACGCCGGTAGCGGTTTAATTTTTGAAAGCCTGCCTGTTGCGTTTTCACAATTAGGTGAGAATGGTGTATTGGTTGGAACCGCTTTCTTTTTGTCATTACTAATGGCGTCATTGACGTCTGGTTTTGCTTTATTGGAACCCTTTATCGTCTTTTTAATGAATAATGTCGGGATCTCACGCCGAATTGCTGCGTGGATAGCGGGCGCACTCGCATGGAGTTTAGGTTTGTTGTCTGTTTATTCCTTTAGTGACCTTGAATTTCAGTTTTTCTATTTTGGTAATGAATATCAACACAGCTATTTTGATTTTCTTAATATTGTTACCACGCATGTCATTATGCCAATTACAGCATTGTTGATAGCATTATTTGCGGGCTGGCGTATTGATCAATTCGATGCGAAAGCATCATTGAATATTCGCTTTCCTTTTGGTTTTAAAATTTGGCTTTTTTGCATAAAAGTTGTTGTGCCGCTTATAATCGCGGTCGTTTTGATTATGGTGCTATTTGTTCCAGCCTAATTTGGAATTAGGTAAGGAATTTAGTTTGATTAAAGTATGAAAGTTTCTCGCTCAGCATTGCTCCCTTACAGCGCCCGAAAAATGTACGACGTTGTCAATGATATTCGCTCATACCCAGGATTTTTAGGTTGGTGCGAAGGTTCTGAGATATTGAGTGAATCTACTGAAGAAGTTGTGGCCAAATTGTTGATTTCATATGGAAAAATGAATTTTTCATTTACTACAAAAAATATTAATTCGCCGCATAAATCGATTCAGTTAGGGCTTGTCGATGGGCCTTTCTCGAATCTAAGTGGGCAATGGAATTTCAAAGCACTGAGCGATGATGCATGCAAAGTTTCATTGGATATGGAGTTTCAATTTGATAACCCGATCACCCATAAATTGTTTGGTCGAATTTTTGAAAAAGTAATTGTGACTCAATTAGAAGCATTTCAAAAACGCGCCGCTATTGTCTACGCTCACTCAACGCATGAAACAAAATAATATGCACCAAATTAACGTGTCGATAGCCTACGCGCTACCAGAGCAACAATGGCTCAGAGAAATGCGCGTACCCCGTGGCACCAGCGCAATGGATTTGGTTGAGATGTCTGGTGTGTTAGACGCTTTTCCTGATATCGTTAAAGGCGATATGCAATTAGGTGTGTATTCTCAAAAAGTACAGCATGATCATTTATTGGAAGAGGGTGATCGGGTTGAGATATATCGGCCTTTGACGGCTGACCCTAAAGAGGTTCGGAGGCAATTGGCATTACTTGGTAAGACTATGGGGAAGGGGAATTAGCCTTTTGATTTAATTGTCCCTCGCCGGAACGGGCGTTCATTTCTTTTGCTCGTGCAAAAAGAAACGAACCAAAGAAAACACGCCCTGATTCCGCTTGAACCATGCGCTTGCCTATTATTTCAATCATTTAAAGTCGTTCTGATACGGCCTCCAGGCGTACATCACTAAAAATTACGTCCTGTAATTTTTCCTTTAAACAATCGAAAACGCGCATGGTCGCTGCATACGGGGTAAGCCTAGTCCGAGCATTGAATTTGCTTTTTTTGGTTATTTATTTTACGCGAGTAAAAGAAGTAACGCCTGCCACGGCAGTGACAATCTACCTATGGAAGAGCTTAACTATCATCAAAAAAAGCAAGTACCTCTGTAATCCTGTCATTCAGAGGAGCGCAGCGACGAAGAATCTGTAATACGAGAGGCGAGAAATAGATTCTTCGCTAACGCTCTGAATGACGGTAGGCTGCCCTAAGCCAATTTCGCCAACCGCTCCCAAGTCTCAACCACAGAATCCGGATTCAAAGAAACCGAATCAATCCCTTGGTCAAATAGCCATTCAGCTAACTCAGGGTGATCAGATGGTCCTTGGCCGCATATACCAATGTATTTATCGGCTTTATTGCAGGCGGCAATGGCCATTGACAGCATCTTTTTAACCGCTGGGTTTCGTTCGTCGAATAGGTGCGACACAATGCCTGAATCTCGGTCTAGGCCTAGGGTTAATTGGGTCATGTCGTTTGAACCAATTGAGAAGCCGTCGAAGTATTCTAGGAATTCTTCGGCGAGTAGGGCGTTGGCGGGGAGTTCGCACATCATGATGACTTTTAGGCCGTTTTCTCCGCGCTTTAAACCATTTTTCTCTAATAATTCAATTACTTGTGCGGCTTCATCAGTGGTGCGCACAAATGGAATCATGATTTCCACATTGTTTAAGCCCATTTCATCACGAACGTATTTAACCGCTTGGCATTCCATTTCAAAGCAGTCTTGCATACTGGGTGCGATATAGCGCGCTGCACCACGGAAGCCTAACATTGGGTTTTCTTCTTGCGGCTCGTAGTCGTGGCCACCGACCATGTGCGCGTATTCATTTGATTTAAAATCGGATAAACGCACAATTACACGTTTTGGGCTAAACGCACAACCGAGTGTGGCAATGCCTTCTGATAGTTTCTTTACGTAGAAGTCGGTTGGCGAGTCGTAACCAGCCATGTATTCATCAATGATTGATTTAACGTCGGCGGATTGCTGATCGTACTCAATTAAGGCTTTAGGGTGTACACCAATCATTCGATTAATGATGAACTCTAGCCGTGCTAGGCCAATACCTTCATGCGGTAACTGCGCAAACGTGAACGCACGATCAGGGTTACCCACGTTTTGCATAATCTTGAACGGTATCTCTGGCATGCTGTCGAGTTGTGTAACATTTTTTTCAAAATCCAGTTCACCCTTATTATTCATAAAATTAATTTCCTATTTTCAATC
>CAZOBR010000099.1:0-8938 GCA_964578035.1 uncultured Gammaproteobacteria bacterium | reverse complement strand
TTAGCCCAAGCAGTGCGTTTAAATAAAGAGCAGTGCGTTTAAATATCGAGCACCGAACGCAAAAAAGGAATCGTCACACGCCGTTGCTCTACAAGCGAAGCATGATCTATTTTATCTAACAGCATAAATAGCTCGCGAGTGTCTCGCGATGAACGGCTTAATAAATAGCGCACGACTTCGTCTTCAATCTTTAAGCCACGTTGTTTAGCATGAAACTGAATAGCATCAAATTGCTGTTGATCAGACAGCGCATTCAAAGGGTAAACCAGCCCGCTGGATAAACGGCTAACTAAATCAACAATTTCAAACTCACATTTCTGTGGCGGTGCAATTGCACTGATTAATAATTGACCTTTCACATGTTTTATTTGTTCAAATAAGTTAAACAGTGCGCGTTCTTTTTGACGATCACCCGCCCATAAATGAATATCATCTACACAGACGATATGATGCACATCAACGGTTTCAAGCAATTCAATAGAAGCGCTTGGGTGCGCTAAACAAAGGTAGCTTGTGTTAATCACTTCGGCTTTAGCCAAACGCATGGCGGCACTCATCAAGTGGCTTTTACCCGCACTTTTAGGCCCGTAAAAATATATTAGACTTGGCTCACCAAGCTGCACGCAAGCGTGTATTGCTGATACGAGCTCTGTGTGCTCGCCCACCCAAAAATTTTCAAAGCTTGCTTTATTACCCCCAGCGATAGGGAGTACTAATTGAGAAGTTGCTTGATCACTCATTCGCAGACTCTGAATACTTTGTCGCTTGCATGGAGCCAATAAAGACATACATCGCACCGCTTAAAACACTGGTAACTAACACCACGTATGAAAATATTTGAGTAAACATCGGCAGTTCAAATGACCACGAGAGTGCAGATAATACAAAGACTATAAACGCGATCTGTAAAAAGGTATTCAACTTACTAATTTTGAGTGGCGAGGTTTTAACTTCATCTAAACCATCGGACGTAAAAAACAATAAAATAATTAAGTAACCACCCACGATCACAATATCGCGAAACACCACGGCAACGGTAAGCCAGAACGGCACGATGCCCATCAGGGTTAACATGACATAACTTGATACTAATAAGGCTTTATCCGCTAACGGGTCAAGAATAGCGCCAAGCTTGGTGACGGCGTTAAAACGCTTAGCGATGAAACCGTCTAGGGCATCGGTAAGACCTGCCGCCACAAAAATCAACAATGAAATAAGGTATTGATCTTCTTGCAAAGCAACAATTAACCATGGCACCAAGGCTATACGAAGCAGAGTCAGTAGGTTAGGTATGTAAATCATTGAATTATTTTTTCATAAAATGCGATTATCTCTGCCTTTTATTCGATACACAATAGGCTTTGAAAACGCTACAATATCGGCCTTGCACATACCGCTCAATTTACCGGAGAAATCGCGTGTCTGATACACCTGCAAACGATCAAAAACCCCAATCTCTTAGCTACCGCGATGCGGGGGTTGATATAGAGGCTGGCGATGCCTTTATTGATGTTATTAAGCCTGTCGCTAAGCGCACGCAACGCGAAGGTTGTATCAGTGGTTTAGGCGGTTTTGGTGCCTTGTTTCAAGTACCGCAAAATTATAAAGAACCCATTTTAGTCTCTGGCACCGACGGTGTTGGCACCAAATTAAAACTCGCATTTGATTTAAATAAGCACGACACAATTGGCATCGATTTAGTTGCTATGTGCGTTAACGATGTATTAGTACAAGGCGCAGAACCGCTGTTTTTCTTAGACTACTTTGCAACAGGCAAATTAACGCCCGATGTTGCCGCCAAAGTTGTTGAAGGCATTGGCGAAGGCTGTGTGCAAGCAAACGCAGCATTAATCGGTGGCGAGACAGCTGAAATGCCCGGCATGTATCAAGACGGTGAGTACGACTTAGCTGGGTTTTGTGTTGGCGCAGTTGAAAAAACTGAGATCATTGATGGCAGTAAAGTAAAAGCTGGCGACCAGCTGATTGGCCTTGCGTCTACTGGACCGCATTCGAATGGGTACTCTTTAGTTCGTAAAATTATTGATACTCACAATGTGCCGTTAGACACACAAATTGCAGGCAAGCCACTAGCAGAAGCCGTGCTAGCACCAACTAAAATATATGTACGTTCAATCTTGTCTTTAATGAAACATGTTGATGTGCATGCGCTTGCGCACATTACTGGCGGTGGTATCCCTGGTAATTTAAATCGTGTACTACCTGATGATTGTCATGCCGTGGTTGATGAGTCGAGCTGGCAGTGGCCAGAGCTATTTAAGTGGATGATGACTATGGGCAATGTCGAACGCGCAGAAATGTATCGCACATTTAATTGCGGTGTTGGCATGATCTTAGTGGTGGATGCCAATGATGCCGAGCAAGCGATTGCGCAATTAAACGACAGTGGCGAATCAGCGTTCTTGATTGGCGAAATCAAAAACGGTGCTTCTGAGCAGCAAGTGCATATTGTTTAGCGAAGTTTGCCAAACAAATAACTCAACAATATTTAACAGATGAGCATACGCAAGCGCGCGGTAGTATTAATATCTGGCGGCGGCAGTAACCTGCAATCTTTTATTGATCAAATTGAATCTAATGATCTGGGTTTACAGATTGACTTAGTGATCAGCAATATTGAAACGGCGTATGGTTTAGAGCGCGCTGCCAATGCAGGCATTAAAACTGCGTGTATAAAACACACGGATTACGATTCACGTTTAGAGTTCGACCAGGCCTTAATTGAGCACATTGATCTGGCCGAGCCGGACATTGTTATTTTGGCTGGTTTTATGCGCATTTTAACCGAAGAATTTGTGCAGCATTACAAACACCGGCTGGTTAATATTCACCCGTCGCTATTACCTAAATACCCAGGCACAAACACGCATCAACGCGCAATCAATGCAGGTGATGAGTGGCACGGTGCGAGTATTCACTTTGTTGTGCCAGAAGTCGATGCTGGGCCAATTATTTTGCAAGGCCAATTAAAAATTCAAGAGAGCGATACGGCTCAGTCATTGCAACAACGCCTTCTTAAAGTGGAACATCAAATTTACCCGCTCGCTGTAAAATGGTTTGTTGAAGGGAGATTAACGGTGCGCAACGACATTGTATTACTAGATGGTGAAACTTCGGCTGAGCAGTTGCAAAGCTTTGATCTGTAATATAGCGTTGACCTGTCTTTAAGTGAGAAAAGTAATCAATCGTTTACTAAGACGTATTTGGTTCATGTTGTGTTCATAGAAACTGAACTATGATTAACTCTTATATTAATCCAAGCTTTACTTAAGTCATTTTCGTTAACAAACAGTTAATAAACGCAATTTGCTTTGCCGTATTCAGGTCTATATCTCTGTGAATCTATTTGTAAAAATCAGCGCAACTGCGCAAAAAAATAAATTGCGTTATTTGCAACGAGTCGCCATGGCTTTTTTATTTGGCTTTGCTGTTATTAACGCCCAAGCTGACAGCAGCGATGCGTTATTAAAACCGCACACACTGAAATACAAAGTGCACCTTAATAGCAAGAGTATTGGCAGCACGACCTTAGGCAGGGTCGAAGCCGTGGTTACAAAAAGTGAGGCTGGTTTTTCTGTTCATGCCACTGCTAAGTCTCAGGGCATGGGTGCAATCTTTCTGGGCAATATGCAAGAACGCTGTTATTTCACAATAGAAGGCGATCGCGCTATATCGCATGACTGCACGGCCAGTGTCGGCAAGCACGATTACCAGGTTAGTTACTTATGGCCTAACCGCAAACTCAGTTTTGATAAAGACGAAGCACTCGACATGCCGCAAGGCTATGTCATGAACATTACTGTCATGCCGTTTGCAATTGCCGCACTTAAAGGTGAATACACCAGCGACGAGGTGATGTATGTTGTTGATGCAAAAAATAAACGTCTGCGCGGTTATAAGCATCGACTAACGGAAGCTGAAACCATTAAAACCAAAATTGGCAACATTAATGCCATCAAGATTGTTTTGGAAAGAGAGCTTCGGCCCGAACGGACCATTACCATGTGGTTGTCACCCGAACACGACTATTTACCGATTCAAATGGAAGAACGCCGTAAGTCTCGGGTTACAACCTTAAGTATTACCAATATTGACTTCTCTGCTTAGCGTTATCTTTTACTTAAGAACCAAGTGAGCTTGGCTTACTCTTGCGCCACAATATCGAACGTCAGCTCATCGTCATTCGCACTGATATTTACCGCGCCACCTTTTTGCAAACTGCCAAACAGTAGCTCGTCTGCCAAACCACGTTTGATTTCTTCTTGAATCAAACGACTTAACGGGCGAGCCCCCATGGTTTCGTCGTAGCCATTATCTGCCAGCCAAGTTCGTGCTTTGGCATCAACATGAAGTTGCACTTCTTTTTCAAGTAATTGGTTTTCTACTTCCAATAACTCTTTATCAACAATTTTACTGATCACGTCTTTACTAAGTGCACTAAAACGAACAATTGAATCCAAGCGATTACGAAACTCGGGCGTAAACAACTTTTGTATCGCTTGAGTGTCGTCACTTGCATGGTCTTGTTTGGTAAAGCCCATTGAGTTGCGCGCAACCTGCACGGCGCCCGCGTTGGTTGTCATAACAATGATTACATTACGAAAATCGGCTTTACGACCATTATTGTCGGTTAATGTGCCGTGATCCATGACTTGCAGTAATAGGTTAAACACATCAGGATGTGCTTTCTCAATTTCATCGAGTAATAAAACCGCATGCGGATGCTTATTAATAGAGTCCGTTAATAAGCCGCCTTGATCAAAGCCGACATAGCCTGGAGGCGCACCAATTAAACGAGAAACCGTGTGGCGCTCCATGTATTCAGACATATCAAAGCGTATTAATTCGACGCCCAATGTCATGGCTAATTGACGCGTTACTTCCGTTTTACCCACGCCCGTTGGGCCAGAGAATAAAAATGAACCAATTGGCTTATCCGGTTTACCTAAACCAGAACGTGACATTTTAATTGCAGATGCTAAATTAACAATTGCATCGTCTTGGCCAAACACAACCAGTTTTAAATCACGCTCAAGGTTTTTCAACGCATCAACATCACTGGCCGATACATTTTTAGGCGGTATACGCGCAATGAACGACACCACTTCTTCAATTTCGGCAACATCAATAATCGGAACCTCGCCCTCTGCCCGATCTCGTAAACGCGTACGCGCGCCGGCTTCGTCAATCACATCAATTGCTTTATCCGGTAAGAACCGCTCATTAATATAGCGGTCGGCTAACTCAGCGGCGATTTTCAAGCCATCGCTGGTATACGTCACTTCGTGGTGTTCTTCAAAGCGAGACTTTAAACCGCGCAAAATTTGTATAGTTTCATCAACGGTGGGTTGTTCAACATCAATTTTTTGAAAACGGCGCGCAAGCGCGCGATCTTTTTCAAAGATACCGCGATACTCTTGATACGTGGTTGAACCAATGCACTTTAGCTGACCACTTGAAAGGCTTGGTTTGAGTAAATTTGACGCGTCCATCGCGCCACCTGAAGCAGAACCAGCACCGATGATCGTATGAATTTCATCAATAAATAAAATCGCATGTTCTTCGCGCTCTAGCGCCTTAAGTACGGCTTTTAAACGCTTCTCAAAATCACCACGATACTTTGTACCTGCTAACAGAGCGCCCATGTCTAAAGAATAAATTACCGCATCGGCGAGTACGGTTGGCACTTGCTCTTCAACAATTTGTTTGGCCAAGCCTTCGGCAATGGCTGTTTTACCCACGCCTGCTTCACCCACATATAAGGGGTTGTTTTTACGCCGGCGCGACAAAATTTGAATCGTGCGTTCTACTTCTTTTTCACGGCCAATGAGAGGGTCGATGAAACCATCGACAGCGCGTTCATTTAAGTTAATGGTATAGGCCTCAAGCGGCCCTTCTTTTTGCGCACCCTCAGGGTTCTCAGACTCATCTGGTGATGGTAGGCCTTCTAGGTTGTCGTCATCTTGAACGACACCATGCGATATATACGATACGGCATCAAAACGAGTCACGTTTTGCTGATCTAAAAAGTAAGCAGCGTAAGAGTCTTGTTCTGAGAATAATGCCACCAATACATTTTCACCATCAACTTCACTTTTACCAGAACTTTGCACATGCACAATTGCACGTTGTAACACGCGCTGAAAGCCAACACTGGGCTGAGTTTTAATATCGAGCTCGGTATCCAGTTGCGGCACGTGCTGAGTTAAATGCTCAGTGATGTTTCTGCGCAGTTGCTCTAGATCTGCTGAACAGGCCTGCAGCACAGCCATTGCAGAATTGTTCTCTAACAAAGCCAGCAGTAAATGTTCGGTTGTCACAAACTCGTGGCGAGCTTCGTGTGCAACTTGAACAGCGAAGTTCAGTGATTTTTCCAGTTCTTTCGATATCATTTTACTACCTTATACTACCTCAATTAAGTGTCTAGTCACCATCAGAATCATCTGACTCAGGTTCCATTGTGCATTGCAAAGGGTGCTGATTCCGCTCGGCAAGCGTTAGCACTTGTTCAACCTTCGACTCCGCTACTTCACGCGTGAAAACACCGCAAACACCGGCGCCTTTCTGATGCACATGCAACATAATTTGCGCTGCACGCTCTTCGGATAAATGAAAGATAGTCTGCAGCACCATCACAACGAACTCCATTGTGGTGTAGTCGTCATTTAATAACAGTACACGGTATAACGGTGGCCTTTTTAAACGTGGCTTTGCCGTTTCTAATGCCAAACCATCGTCATGGATTGGTTCTGGGTAATCACTCATTAATACGTCGTCGTTTGTAAACTACTGCCTTTCGGCTGTTCTTGTGTTTGTTTATGCCAGCATCTGTAATGCTGGGAACTTATCTCTATTTTGCGCCCAACTATGCATTTTTCAAGTATTTTTTAACTTTCTAAAATAATAAGCAATATGTCTAACAAAAGCTTAAATGCTTACACACGCTTGACCTTTTTGGGCTTTGGATGTTTACTTACGCTGATCAAATTATTACTGATTGTTTGATCAGGGGTTGTGGCGTTGGGTCGTAAGACAAAATTAAGCAATGAGTATGAGTAAATTCACCTGAAATTAATATCAGGGTACTACATAAATTAAGTAATAAGTAAAATGAGGATACAGCATGGCAACTAGAGGAACCGTGAAATGGTTTAACTCTTCAAAAGGGTTTGGGTTCATAGAACCAAGTGATGGTGGGAATGACGTTTTTGCCCACTTTTCTGAGATAGAGATGGAAGGCTATAAAACATTAACCGAAGGACAAGAAGTTGAATATGAATTAGAAGATGGCGATAAAGGTCCCAAGGCGGCGAAAATACGCGCCGCGTCATAATTCACTATTTCAATATTAAATTTCAATATTAAATAGAAGAGCATGGGTTAACTCGTGCTTTTTTATTGTCTATCGCAAACTGTTTCAGTCACAAATAATCATGTCAAAAGACGCTTGCGACAACCGCTTGAAACCATCACTTGTAATGGCTACGGTGTCTTCCATATGCACCGAGCCCCAGGCTATTTCGGTGTGCGGTAAATCGACATTCACGACCATATTTTCGATCAAGGTTTGATCGTATTTTGTTTGCGGCATTACGCCATAGGGCTTCGGATCATCTGTGTGCTCTAGACCAACACTGTGAACAATCGGGTCACGAAAATGTTGTATTCCCGCTTTACGCACAGCATCACCCACTTTGCTAGATATCACGCTGCAGTCAATACCTGGCTTTAATAAAGTTTGAGCGGTTTCCCAACCGGCACAAATGGCTTGATGATAATGGCGATGTTTAATAGAGGGTTCACCCACCACAACACAACGACCAAAGTCACCATGGTAGTGTTGGTATTGCCCTAGCGCATCCATCAGTATTGGCTCACCACGCCGAATTTTACCCGCCGGAAGCTCACCTAGACCACACATTAAGTACACACCCCGACCGCCCTGCTTGGCCATTTCGGTCATATAAATTGATTCGACTTCGGCCCAGCTCATACCCTCTTGAAGGTTGTGCGCAGCAGCTAAAAGAGAGCGCTCATTAATCAGTGCTGCTTGCGACATCACAGCAAGCTCATCCGGTGTTTTTTGTAGTCGAACTTCATTAAATAACTCAGGGCGATAAAGCACTGTTAAATTACTTAATTGACAGTCGCTCAGCCATTGCGCTATGCGTGGGTCGTCTACGGCCAAGGTTGCGTGTTCTAGCTCTGCGTGTTTAATCGCCCTAGCCAATGCCCAAAACGCATTAGGCGACATCTGCTGACCATATTGCTGAACAATAGAGACCCAGCTATTTTCTAATTCAGTAAAATCATCCGCGCCGCTATCAGGCGCGGGTTGCCAGCCAGAATAAGGCTGGCCTTTAGGCGTTCCGTCAGTAAAATGCTCAAGTTGATTATCAGCATCCGTAAAATAACTAAAAACAGATGGCAACCACGTACCGCCCATAGTTTCTAGGCGACGCAACTCTAGGGCCGGAATGATCAGAGCAGCAGCTTGTGTATCACGAGCTGGCAATAAGCTTAAATACGCGCCATCGTAACCGCCAGCAGTATTAAATAAACCCCAGTAGTTACTCAGGTAATATTGGTTAATTGGGTTATGGGCAATTAGCCCGTCAATACTGTCTCGGGCCATTAATTGCTGAGCCCTTTCTACATTACATAAACGCATTGTTTTATTTAATCAGTGTATGGTGATAATCAGTCTCATTATTTTCAAGTAATCTCGCGAGCATTTATGGACTAAAACTGGCGTTCTTTGATTAGCAAACCTTACAAGTTATCTTTATAGATAAGCGTCATAAGTGTAACTTGATATAAAAAAAGGCAGCGCGTCGCTGCCTTTTTAGAGTGCTTTTTCGTTTTATTAAAAAGCTAACTAATTAAGCCACATTAAATGACGACAACAAATCATTAAAGG
>CAZOBR010000098.1:0-8978 GCA_964578035.1 uncultured Gammaproteobacteria bacterium | reverse complement strand
AGCTGCTTCAGCACCATCAATTACACGATGATCATACGATAGGCTAAGCGGTAAGATGTCGCCGGGCTCAAACTCAGAACCATTCCAGACGGGTTGTATTTTGCTGCGCGAAACGCCTAATATCGCAACTTCAGGCGCATTAACAATCGGAGTGAAGTGCGTGCCGCCAATACCGCCAAGGCTTGAAATAGTAAAGCAGGCGCCGCTCATGTCTTTCATTGTGAGCTTTTTGTCGCGCGCTTTTTTCGCTAACTCACCCATTGTGGTAGCAATTTCGGCAACCGACAGTTTATCGGCATCGCGGATTACGGGCACAACTAAACCATTGGGTGTTTCAACGGCAATGCCAATGTTAAAAAACTTTTTATAAATTAGATTTTCGCCACTAGGTTCTAAAGAACTATTGAACTGCGGGTATTTTCTTAGTGCGTTAACCACGGCTTTGACGATAAATGCCAATGGTGAGAGCTTGATACCGCGGTCTTGTTGTTTGTACTCTACATTTAGTTGTTTACGGAACTGTTCTAAATCAGAAATGTCAGCTTCGTCGCTGTGCGTTACGTGCGGAACATTTAGCCATGACCTGTGTAGATTCTCCGCTGTTGCTCGTTTTATTTTGTTTAACGGTTGAATGTCGATCTCACCAAATTTGCTGAAATCTTGAGCAGGGATGGTCGGAATGCCCGCACCGGATGTGGCTGCTTGAGTCCCGGAAGCAGGGCTTGTCATAACGCCTTTTACAAAGCTTGTGACATCTTGCTTGATAATACGGTTTTTGCGGCCAGAACCGCTAACCTTCGATAGGTCTACACCGAGTTCACGTGCAAAACGACGAACGGAAGGTGATGCGTGCGAGGCGCCTGTGTTGACAGGTTTTATATCAGATGGTGCTGCTGGCGACACTATAGGTTTTTCAGCCGTCGTTACAGTTTGCTGAATTTCAGATGTTTGGTCAGTGGTAGCAGGCGCAGACTCCGTGGATACGGGTTCAGCAGGTGCAGTTTCAGGTGTGCTCGCCTCAGCCTCACTTTCTGGTGCCTCAAGTTCTACAATTACCGTGCCTTCGCTGACATCCTGGTCGATCTCAACAATAATCGCGCTAACAATGCCATCATGCGTACTGGGTACATCCATGCTGGCTTTATCACTTTCAAGTGTAATGAGCGGGTCCTCAACCGCTACTTTGTCGCCAACATTGACCAATATCTCAATGACTTTTGCGCTGTCTCCGCCGATATCGGGTACGCTGATGGATACAGTTGACTGACTCATTTTTTCACTCACTTTTGTCTTACTTTTTGGTGCCGGTTCAGGCGTTAAATCTGGACTGATATTTTGCTCAGTATAGGCTTGGCTATCTAAATTAAGCTGTTGTTGCTGTATATCGGTATTGATGATGCTTTCTGGTTTTTTAGTTGGTTCTGACTGTTTTTTTGGCTCAGGCTGTTTCTCGTTTTTTGGCTCAGGCTGTTTCTCGGGCTCAGGCTGTTCTTTTATTTCATTTGATGCAGGCTGCTTTTTAGACTCTAGCTGTTTGCCTTCTGGCTCAGTATTGGCTTCATCAATCATTGGCGGTGTGGCGGTGCTGCTTTCAACTTCTGTTTCTAGCAGAACTAAGGGAGTCATTAGGCTGATGCTTTCGCCTTCGATGGCAATTATTTCTATAACCTTGCCATCAAGTTTAGACGGTAAATCGATTTCTTTTTTACCACTTAGAATTTTAAATAACGGGTCGCCAATGGATACGGTATCGCCTTCACTGACCTCAATCGAGACTATTTTGCATTGTCTAAATTCACTCGACTCGGGTGCGGTGAGTTCTAAATACTTAATCATTTTGGCGGTTCCCCCTGCCTAGTGTGATGTTACTGCGTAGTGAATTTTTCACAGTGTATCGGGTAATGGTTTCTCCGCGTTAATTTTAAACTGTTTCAGCGCTTTATTCACTACTTCTGCTGTGATACTACCATCTTCATAAAGCGCTGAAAGGGCAGCCACAACAATGTATTTGTGGTTTACTTCAAAATGATCACGTAGCGCAGCGCGATCATCACTGCGACCGAAACCATCGGTGCCGAGTACAACATAACGGCTTGGCACGAATTCACGAATAGAATCGGCGTATATTTTCATATAGTCCGTTGCGGCAATTACAGGGCCATTTTCATCTTGAAAACATTGCTCAACATAACTAATACGCGGTTTCTCTTCAGGGTGCAGCATGTTCCAACGACTCACTTCTAAGCCTTCGCGACGTAACTCGTTGATGCTGGTGGCGCTCCATACGTTCGTCGCAACACCATATTCTGCTTCAAGAATTTCAGCGGCAGTTATGCATTCGTTTAAGATCGTACCAGACCCCATTAATTGAACGGCGGGTGTTTTACCATCGTCTTTGTCGCTTTTTGCAAGAGGGTATAAGCCTTTTAAAATACCTTGCTCGACGCCTTCTGGCATGGCCGGGTGAATGTAATTCTCATTCATCACGGTTAAGTAATAGAATACGTTTTCTTCTTCAACGTACATGCGGCGCATGCCATCTTGTATGATCACGGCTAATTCATAGCTGTAGCTTGGGTCATACGAAACACAGTTTGGAATTGTCGATGCTTGTAAATGCGAATGACCGTCTTGGTGTTGTAAACCTTCGCCTGCAAGCGTGGTGCGCCCCGCGGTTCCACCCACTAAAAAGCCACGCGCCTGCATGTCACCAGCTGCCCAAGCTAAGTCACCAATACGTTGAAAACCAAACATTGAATAGTAGATATAAAACGGAATCATTGGCAGATCATTGCTCGAATACGACGTTGCCGCGGCGATCCATGACGACATAGCGCCTGCTTCATTGATGCCTTCTTCGAGTACCTGACCTTTTTGATCTTCGCGGTAGTACATTAATTGATCTGAATCTTCTGGCTCGTATTTTTGACCTTCATTGGCGTAAATACCTAGCTGGCGGAATAAACCTTCCATCCCAAATGTGCGCGCTTCATCGGGCACAATTGGCACAATACGGTCTTTAATGTTTTTATCACGAACCAGTGTGGATAAGATTCGCACAAAGGCCATGGTAGACGAAATTTCTCGGTCACCCGATGCTTCAAGCATTTTAGAAAATGCTGAAAGTTCCGGAATTTCCAGCTTGGTCGACACGTTAGGTCGAGCTGGTAAATAGCCACCTAATGCTTGACGTCTAGCATGCAAGTATTTGATTTCAGGTGAATTTTCATCTGGTTTGATGTATTCAACTTTTTCAACTTGCTCATCTGAAACGGGGATTTTAAAACGGTCACGAAAGCCTTTTAATGACTCTAAATCCATTTTCTTTTGTTGATGGGAGGTGTTTTGACCTTGGCCTGATTCACCCATACCCAAGCCTTTAACCGTTTTGGCTAAAATCACTGTAGGTTGGCCTGAGTGTTTCACCGCAGCGCGATAAGCCGCATACACTTTATCAGTGTCGTGACCGCCACGTGCCATTAAGTCAATATCATCATCACTCATATGAGCAACCATGGCTTTTAATTCAGGCGTGTTCCAGAAGTGTTCACGCGTGTAAGTGCCGCCTTTGGCTTTAAAGGCTTGGTATTCCCCATCAACGCAGTCTTGCATCCGTTTTTGCAAGATGCCGTCAACGTCTTTTTCAAGCAGAATGTCCCATTGCGAACCCCAAATAACTTTAATTACATTCCAACCAGCGCCGCGGAATTCTGATTCAAGCTCTTGAATAATCTTGCCGTTGCCACGCACTGGCCCGTCCAAGCGCTGTAAATTACAGTTAATGACAAACACCAGGTTATCGAGCTTTTCTCGGCCTGCCAAACCAAGTGCACCGCGTGATTCAGGTTCATCCATTTCACCGTCGCCGAGAAATGCCCATACCTTACGGTTTTCTTTCTTAATTAATTCGCGGTTTTCAAGGTATTTCTGAAAACGTGCTTGATAGATAGACATGATTGGGCCAAGTCCCATTGAAACTGTTGGGAACTGCCAAAAGTTTGGCATTAGCCATGGGTGTGGATAGGACGATAAGCCGTTACCACCGACTTCTTGACGAAAGTTATCCAATTGTTCTTCGCTTAGGCGGCCTTCCATAAAAGCACGAGCATACATACCCGGTGCCGAGTGGCCTTGGTAGTAAATCATGTCGCCGCCGTGGTCTTTAGAACGGGCGCGCCAGAAATGATTAAAACCAATTTCGTAGAGTACTGCCGCTGATGAATAGCTGGCTATATGACCACCATATTCCGTGCTGATTTTGTTTGCGCGTAATACCATTGCAGCGGCATTCCAGCGAATCATTGAGCGGATCTTAAACTCAATTTGTCGATCGGCCGGTAGAGCAGGTTGTTGCTCAACCGGTATGGTATTGATATAGGGAGTGTTTAAGCCATAAGGCAGTTGAGTGCCTGCTTGGCGGGCAACGTCACTTAACTCTTTTAATAAAAATCGTGCACGATCTGACCCATCTGCTTCAATAACGCTTTTAAGTGCTTCAATCCACTCTTGGGTTTCGAGTGAGTCAATATCGGGTTGTGGCTTGTTTTGATCAGTACTCATGCGCTTCTGCTGTGCCTAGTCTTACGGTTAATAGGGATAAATGCGATTTTTGCAGTTTTTAGCGTTCTAAACCTTATATTTTTTGACCACTATTTGCGAAACGAATGATATATATAAATATCAGTGATGTAAAGTTTGTTAAAGATAATTGTCTATGTTTCTAAGGATTTGAGCGCTTATTCAACGCCAGCAGTCACTAGGCTCGTTAGGTTTACAATGCCGCGAGGGGTTGTTGTTTTTGTTATCGCATGAATTGGCATATCAACGCCTAATATGATTGGCCCAACTGAAATGCCGTTTGCCAGAGATTTCAGCATTGTGTATGTAATATTGGCGGCATCCAAATTTGGCATGACCAATAAATTGGCATTGCCCGTTAAGCTGCTTTTACCCGACTTTTCGCGAATAGTTGGGTTCAGCGCCATGCCTGCTTTCATTTCGCCGTCTACTTCTAATTCAGGAGCAATTTCAGCTAATATTTCTTTAGTACGCGCCATCTTTTTAGAAGACTTAGTTGGGTGACTGCCAAAACTTGAATGAGACAGTAGTGCTGCGCGTGGTGTCATACCGAATCGTTCGATTTCCTTAGCGGCCATGACAGTAATGTTTGCTAGTTCTTCGGCAGTTGGTTCTTCATGCACGCTGGTGTCTGTAATAAAATACGAACCGGTATCCAACAATAAAAGGTGCATTACAGCCATGTGCTCATCATCACTGTTGGTGCCAATTGCATCTTCTATTGCGCCAATTTGTTCATGCAGCTTTGCGCCTGGGCCTGTTAGTACAGCATGAACTGTATTATTTTCAACTAGCTCACAAGCATAAGCGATACGATCTTGATGAGACTCAGAGCGGGGCGCGATAACTTCATAGTGATCGTCTTCGCGAATGCGCAAGCCAAGTTCTTTAACCGTTGCTCTAATTTTATTTACATCACCCATTAAAACAGGGTGTGCGTAATGTTGATCTACAACATCTTGTACGGCGCGTAATACGCGTTCGTTTTCGCCATCTGTATAAATGACTTTATTCGCAACATTTTGCGCACGTTCAAAAATAGGGCGCATCACATTACCTGTGCGATAAACCAATGGCTCTAAGCTTTTACGATAGGCTTCTACGTCTTCGAATGGCCGAGTTGCAACACCGCTGTCAATCGCAGCTTGTGCTACTGCGGGAGAAATAGTGGTAATTAAACGCGGGTCAAAAGGCTTTGGTAAAATATACGCGGCGCCAAATTGCATCGTTTCGTTCTGATAGTAACTGGCGACCACTTCATTGCTTTCAGATAAGGCTAAGTCAGCCAAGGCATTTACACAGGCGATTTCCATCTCGCGCGTAATAGTGGTGGCGCCAACATCGAGTGCACCGCGAAACAAGAATGGAAAACATAAGACGTTATTTACTTGATTCGGGTAATCGGAGCGCCCTGTTGCCATGACTGCATCGGGGCGGTATTCGAATACGAGTTCTGGGCGTACTTCAGGGTCAGGGTTAGACATGGCTAATATCAACGGCTTGTCCGCCATGCTTTTCAGCATTGCTACGCTGATTAAATTGGGTTGAGACACACCCAAGAAAACATCGCAACCGACCATAGCATCTTCGAGCGTGCGGGCATCTGTTTCAATTGCAAAACGTTGTTTGGTTACATCTAAGTTTTCACGTTCCGAATGAATAACACCGCGGCTGTCTAGCATCATGACATTATTAATATCAACACCAATATCGATTAATAAATTTGTACACGCCATCGCTGCAGCACCAGCACCTGAGACAACTAACTTAACTTGAGAAATGTCTTTATCAACCACGCGCAAGCCATTTTTTACCGCTGCGGCAGACACAATAGCGGTGCCGTGTTGATCATCATGAAACACCGGTATGTTTATGCGTTCGCGTAATTTTGCTTCAATTTCAAAACATTGTGGCGCTTTAATATCTTCTAAATTAATACCGCCAAAGGTTGGCTCTAATGCCGCAACCACATCACAAAATGCGTCTACATCTATCTCATCAACTTCAATATCATAGGCATCCACATCAGCAAAGTTCTTAAATAAAATCGCTTTGCCTTCCATCACTGGTTTTGACGCAAGCGCACCAATATTGCCAAGGCCTAATACCGCGGTGCCATTGGTTACAACACCTACTAAATTACTTCGCGAGGTATAGTCAGCGGCCGCGAGTGGATTTTTTTCGATCTCTAAACAAGGCTCTGCCACACCGGGTGAATAGGCTAACGCCAAATCACGTTGGTTGGACAGCGGCTTCGTTGCCTGTACCCGAATTTTTCCCGCTTTTGGGTTACGGTGATAGTGAAGGGCGGCGTCGCGTAGATTGTTGCTCATAAGTATGTGGTTAAAGTTTTCGTGGTTGTGTGGATTTGCAGCAATGATGGCAGAGGGGCTGGATGCCCTACGTGTTGTATTGGTGTTGTGTTCGAGTTGTGTTTTACGTTACGTTTTTACTTTGTGCTTCATGCGCTTGTATATCGGCATGGTACGAAGATCGCACCATTGGTCCAGAAGCCACATGTTTGAAACCAAGGTTGTTACCAAATTCTGCGAGTTCATCGAACTCATCAGGGTGCACATAACGTTCAATCGGTAAATGGTTAAGGCTCGGCTGTAGATATTGTCCCAACGTAATCATGTCGCAATCGTGCTCTTTTAAATCTCGTAATACGTCTTTTACTTGTTCAATACTTTCGCCTATGCCTAACATCAAACCAGACTTGGTTTGTACAGTAGGCTGGGCGGCTTTAAATTTTTTAATTAAATCTAAAGACCATTGATAATCTGAGCCGGGGCGAACACGACGATACAAATCTGGAATAGTCTCTAAATTATGATTGAATACATCGGGCGGGTTATCCGCCATTAGTTCAATAGCTATATCCATGCGCCCGCGAAAATCAGGCACTAGAATCTCTATCTGTGTGTCTGGATTGAGTGCGCGTGTTTCGCGAATACAATCAACAAAATGCCCCGCACCGCCATCGCGTAAATCGTCACGATCAACCGAGGTAATTACCACATAGCTAAGTTTCATCGCGGCAATCGTTTGCGCTAGATGCTTAGGTTCGTTTTGATCTAATGCAAGCGGTCTGCCATGGGCAACATCACAAAATGGGCAGCGGCGAGTGCAGATATCGCCCATAATCATAAAGGTCGCGGTTCCGCGGTTGAAACATTCTGAAAGATTGGGGCAGGAGGCCTCTTCGCAAACGGTATGCAGTTTGTTATCGCGTAAGGTTTGCTTAAGCTCTTGAACTTTATTGCCGTGCGGTAAGCGAATGCGAATCCAATCAGGTTTGCGTAATGGGCTGGTAGTCGGCTCAATCTTAACTGGTATACGTGCCATTTTTTCTGCACCACGCAGTTTTTCACCGGCAATCACAGGTTTGATTTTTGGTCTATTACTCTTTTGAGTGGTATCAGGCATTGCTAAGCTAGGTTAAACTAGTATGGATTTTTCTACGGGCACGAAGTATAACAACTAATGTCAAAAAAAGACGTAACTCAACGCGCGGATATTGAAGATATTGTCGCTCGATTCTATGAGGTCATGCTAAAAGACCCGATTATTGGCTTTATCTTTACCGATGTGGTCAAAATTCATTTGGAATCACACTTGCCAATCATTGTTGACTTCTGGGAGGACAGTTTGTTTTTACAAGGTCCGCTAGCGGAGCGCAAATACAACAACAATACCTTGCAAAAACATTTGGAAATTAATACAAAAATGCCCTTAAAATCCGGACACTTTACTCGTTGGTTGTATTTGTTTGAGCAAGCAGTTTTGCAAAACCATCAAGGTGATAATGTTAAACGTATCTTGGGCCGCGCTGAGATAGTTGCTAAAAGCATTGCCGCTGCCATTACCAATCAGAAACGTGGTAACATTGACCTAGTCTTGCCCAAAACTAAAAAAAACTAATTAACGAATAAAAAGGCCAATTTTATGAATAACAATACCCAAGAGTATTGGAAAGCCAACCTCAAATTGATTTTAAAGCTCCTTATTGTTTGGTTTATTGTGCCTTTTTTAGGCGGCATTGTTTTTGTCGATACGTTTAATCAAGTCAGTCTAGGCGGTTACCCGTTAGGCTTTTGGATCGCACAACAAGGCTCTATTTATCTATTCGTTATTTTGATCTTTTACTACGCAAAAAAGATGAGTGATCTAGATGATCAATTCAGCAGCAGCGATGGGGCGTAGACTATCTTATGGAACTGCAAACACTAACCAATATCGTAGTTGGCTTTACATTTAGTTTATACATTGGCATTGCTATTTGGGCGCGTGCTGGCTCAACGAAAGAATTCTATGTGGCAGGTGGTGGCGTACACCCAATTGCAAACGGTATGGCCACCGGTGCTGACTGGATGTCGGCAGCGTCGTTTATCTCAATG
>CAZOBR010000097.1:0-8978 GCA_964578035.1 uncultured Gammaproteobacteria bacterium | reverse complement strand
TACGCCGCCCAGAAGTTATCTGGCACTCTGCCCTATGGAGCCCGGACTTTCCTCCCCTAATATATTAGCGGCGACTGCCCAGTTGGCTCTGGCGCAGTGTACTTAAAATCGCTTATTTGCGCAAAGCTTCTAATGCTGTTGCTAAGTCTGCAAACCCAGCTTGTGACACTTTGGACTGTATGCCTTTAACAATTTCCTCAATCATCACTGGCCCCTGATAGATGAATTGACTGTAAATCTGTAAATAGTCCGCTCCGGCAAGCATTTTCTCCCAAGCATCATCTGCATTTTTAATCCCACCCACACCGATAATTTGCACACGACCTTTTAGATGTCGATAAAATTGCCGAATGCAATCGGTGGCTAAGTCTTTAACGGGGGCACCACTCAAACCGCCCACTTCACCGGCATGCTTGCTTTGCAAAGTGTCTGGCCGCGCTATTGTGGTATTTGATGCAATTAAGGCATCAAATTGATGCGAAATAACCAGCTCTGAAATTGTCTCGATTTCATCATTGCTCAGATCTGGCGCTACTTTGAGTGCAATGGGCACATAACGCTTATGCACTTTCTCGCACTTGGTTTGCGCGGTTTTTATTTGCAGCAATAAATTATCAAGAAACGCTTCGTTTTGTAGGTCACGCAATGACTTAGTATTGGGTGAAGAAATATTCACCGTTATGTAATCGGCATTTGAGTAAACTCGCTGCATTGCCGACACATAATCATAGTGCGCATCTTCAATCGGAGTGACTGCGTTTTTACCAATATTAATACCCGCAACAGCGGTCTTATCAGTTTTACGAATATTCTGGAGAAAGGCATCCACACCAGCACTATTAAACCCCATGCGGTTAATCAAGGCCTCGTCCTCAAGCAAACGAAACATTCGCGGCTTTTCATTCCCCGGCTGGGGCTTGGGTGTCACAGTACCCATTTCAACACCACTAAAGCCCATTGCAGAAAAGCCCGGCAGGGCGCGTGCGTCTTTGTCTAAACCGGCTGCTAGACCCACTGGGTGACGAAAACTCAGCCCCATACACGATACGGGTAAATCGGGCACACAACCACCAAATAGACGCTCAATCTGCTTAATCAAAAACGGCACTTTAGATGCCATAGCAAGTTTATTAAGCGTTAAATCATGTGCTTTTTCAGGGTCGAGCGAAAACAATACTGGCTTTGCCAACATTGAATAAATTGAAATATTAAACATCTGAATTGATATCGGTTTGGAAAACGTTTTGCATACTTATCAATGGCTAATAGGATACCAGAATCAAATGCTAAGTGGCTGTTGACGGTCGTCGTTTTGTAAATGCCATAAATCTGCGTAGTGCCCTGCTAGGTCAAGTAACTGCTGGTGGGTGCCTTGTTCAACAATTCGGCCTTTGTCTAACACCACTATTTGATCTGCGTTAACGATCGTCGATAAGCGATGAGCGATCACCAAACTGGTGTAATTGCCGCGCACATCTTCCATTGCCTGTAGAATTCGTTGCTCCGCTCTGCTATCTAAAGACGACGTAGCTTCGTCAAACACCATAATCTTAGGCTGCTTTAAGATTGCTCGGGCAATGGCCACGCGTTGCTTTTCGCCACCGGATAACTTTAAACCGCGCTCACCCACTTGAGTATTAGCACCCTCTGGCAGCTGCTCAATAAAATCATCAAGGTACGCCATTTTAATTGCTTGATGCACTTGTTCATCACTGGCGCTTATATTGCCGTAACGGATGTTATTCCAAATGCTGTCGTTAAACAGCACAGTATCTTGTGGCACAACACCGATTGCCTGACGCAAGCTTTGTTGGCTTACCGCTGAAATATTTTCACCTCCGACCAATATCTCACCACCACTGACATCGTAAAAACGAAATAGCAATTTCATAATAGTAGACTTGCCCGAACCACTGCTGCCGACAACGGCTATTTTTTGTTTCGGTTCACAACGAAAACTTACATCGCTTAAAATTTGACGGCCTGGGTGATAAGCAAAACTAACACTCTTGAATTCTATTGAGGCCTGCTCTATTGATAACGCTTTTGCATCATCCGCGTCTCGCACTTGCGGCTGCTGATCTAATAGGGCGAACATTGCATCAATGTTTGCCATGGAGCCTTTCATTTCTCGATAAACAAAGCCGAGAAAGTTTAGCGGCATAAAAATTTGCATCATCAGCGCATTAATCAATACAAAATCGCCTATGGTCATATCGCCAGAGTTAACACGATACGCCGCCAACACCATTGAGGCAGTCACTGCGGCGGCAATAATAAAACTCTGACCCAAATTCAAACCAAACAAGGTTAAACGATTACGGCGGCGTGCCATCTCCCAATCGTATAGGTTTTGATCGTATTGATCGGCTTCAAACTTTTCATTGTTGAAATACTTTACCGTTTCAAAATTGAGCAAACTATCAACTGACCGCGTAGTAGATTTACTTTGCGCGCTGTTCATTTGCCGAATGGCGTCCGTTCGCCATTCAGTCGCAACCACTGAAAAGCCAATATAAGCTAGCACCGAAAGCAATACGATAAGGGCAAACCATGCTGAATAATTCCACAGCAACAGAGCGGCAATCATGCCAATTTCAAAAAACGTTGGCACAATATTGAACACCATAAACCGCATTAAAAAACTAATGCCCGTCACGCCACGCTCAATGTCACTTGACACACCACCCGTACGCCGATTTAAGTGATATGCCAAATCAAGCGAATGCAGATGTTCAAATACCCTATGACCAACACGGCGCATCGCGCGCTCGGTGACGCGGCCAAACAATGTATCGCGTATTTCACCGAACAAAACATTTGCCAAGCGCACAATACCATAAGCCACCAACAGTGCGAGCGGCACCACCAAAACGCTCGGATTATTTAGATCATCGACAATGTTTTTAAGAATGAACGGCAAGCCGACGCTGGCTACTTTTGCACCAATCAAACACAACAACGCAAGAAAAATACGCGAACGAAACTCCAGCAGATACGGAAATAACTTCCGTAAACTCGCCCAGTTAACTGGGCCAACTTCGACATCACTTCGACTTGGCCTCATTCCTTTAGCCGCCTACTTTGATGAGCTTGTTTTGCGCTGCAATAATTGCGTTACTATGCGCTCAAGCAAAGTCTCTCGGTAACGCCATGGTGTATTGCGGTTAAACATCAATACAAATCTAACTGGCTCGTCTAATTCGATATAGCCAGCAAATGTGCGGACGCCTCGCAGTGTGCCCGTTTTGGCATAAACGACCGTTTTGTTCGCGCCCACTTTATATTCTTTTAGCAATTGCTTGTTGGGCGAAAACACCTTAAGCGCTTGATCTATTTGGCGTGCGCTTAAGCGATTGACGCGCGATAAACCTGCGCCATCTTCGATTAGGTTCTCAGGCCAGCCAAAGCGTTTTTTTAATGCGTCATTTGCTGCGCTTTGAGCGCTGGCGAATGACAACGGTGCAACTTGCTTTTGTTCTTGATAAGCAGCATTTGTCTCAGCAAGTTTAATAAATACCTGGTTCGCAATAAAATTATTTGAATACTCTAAGGCACCGCGCAAGATATTCGCCAGAGGTCGAGTATTGGTATGACGATAAATTAAATTTGCCTTACGAGGAACTGACCACGGCACTGACGCATTGATCTGAATTGCTAACGCGGGTCGGTTTAACTTAGCGCGCAGAATTTCCGCAAAATGTTGTTGCGCATTATCAGCATTAAGCAAGTTTACACGTTCGGCTTTGTTGGAAAATTGTATATTCCTTGCAACTATCTTTGCTGTATTGGTTAATGGTGTTTGGGGCTCAGCGCTGCTTATTTTTTGCTTATTTTTTACCAGCTTGGCTGTATTGAAATTTGCTGCAACTGCGGACAGTGGCGCATTATATGGGTCGCTCACCTTAGAACGCCCCGGGGCTTGTAGGTTCGATTCAAAGTACGATGCATCAATCGCAATTTTATTAATGCCATCATCTAAATATTGGTTTAACTGCCCTACTAATAAATCAATTTCTTCTGAAATTAAAAACGGATCACCATAACCTTTAACCCAAAGCGTTTTACCCGACTGATAAAAATCGGTATGAAAGCGATGCTGCAAACCCCATTTGTCGATGGCTAATTGTGCGCTGACAATTTTAGTAACAGATGCTGGAATTAATGCTTTATCTGCTTGCCATTCAAATAAAATCTGATCACCTTGTACCAAGAATACCGCGTCTTCTTTTTGCAAACCTTCATTCGTTAATAAACCTTGGGAATACAACAACGATGCGTTGAATAGCAGCCCCAGAAAAACAACAATCTGACTAAGCATACGAATACTCAATAACATTTTGTGGACTCACATAAACTATAGATTATCGGCATTCTTAATCGCCAAGGCCGTATCGTAAATATCATTTTTTCGTCCGCCAGTAATCTTTGCGGTTAAACTGGCGGCTTGTTTAACCGGCAGCTCAGCCAGTAATATTTTCAGCAAACTTTCTACTTCTGCTTGATTGTCAGACACACTTGGCGCGCCCGCCAACATCACGACAAACTCACCGCGCGTTTGATCTGAGTCAGCTGTTAAACACTCAAGCAACTCTTGCGCACTCCCGTCAAGCACAGTCTCAAATCGTTTGGTAAGCTCTCTGGCAATCACGACACGACGGTCTCTACCTAAAACGTCAACAATGTCAGCCAAACAAGCAACAATTCTATGGGACGACTCAAGTAGGATAATTGTTCGTGATTCATGTGAATACGGTGCTAATTTTGTACGACGTGCGCCAGACTTGGCTGGCAAAAAGCCGTCAAACACAAAGCCATCACTCGGCAAGCCAGCAACACTTAAAGCCGCAACAATTGAACTAGCGCCAGGTACGGCAAGCACATTCATATTGGCTTCGCGCAAAGCTCGCACCAATACAAAGCCTGGGTCTGAAATAAGCGGCGTTCCTGCATCACTAATCAGCGCAAGATCTTGACCCTCTTGCAATTGCGCAACTACCTGCTCAACCAATGAAGCTTCATTATGCTCATGACAGGAACGAAGTTTTGTGCCAATTGCGTAATGATTAAGCAATCTCTTTGAATGACGGGTATCCTCTGCAAGAATACAATCAACTGAATTTAAAATATCGAGCGCGCGCTGCGAAATATCGCCTAAATTACCAATCGGAGTGGCGACAACGTACAAGACACCATGACTATTTTGTTCTGTCATTTTGTCATCACTAACTTTGCGTATTAGGTCTGTCACTCGGTATACTGTGCTTTAGAAATTGTCTGAAAAAACTCATGCCAGAATAATCGGATTACAGCCAAAATGCATCAACCTTTTCATTTAAGTAGTGTTCTGCGTTGTTTAAGCTCAAGCGCCAATGCTTGTAAATTCAAACAACGCACAATTATGCCTATTAGTAAACCAATCTATATTCTCAGCCTGGCCTTATTAGCAAGCTGTGCCAGCACCAACTCGCCAGTCGATGTCGAAAGCCGCGCAGTAATAAATGGCCAAAGCGGTGAATACAATGATTCAAATAACACTGGCGCAGACCCTGAAGACACCAGCCAAGGTTTAGGTCAGCGTGACACAAAGGTGATTAGCATTGAACGCGCCGAGTATTATGACCGCATTGCGAACCAGAGTGTACAAGATAACTCAAACGATGATGCATTAGAGTTACGTAACAACGCATTGCTCAGCGCAGCAGAAAATTTTATTCAAGCGGGTAATTACCAACGTGCAGAGCAGTCAGTTATTGAGTTGAACCCTGCTAGCCTGAGCCAAGAACATCTAGATCGTTATAGTGTTGTGCGGGCCTATGTGTTGTATGAAAAAGGCAGCTACGGCGCTGCGTTGCAACAGCTCGGTAGTTTGCTAACTCGCCCGGTTGAAACACCGATAGCGCTAAGCACTCAGCAAGTTGATGCATTATTGCTCAGTTCATTTTGTTATCAAGCGTTCGGCGACTACGATTCAGCCATTGGGGCGCTTGCGCGCCGCGAAGCGGCATTAGTCGGTAGCGCTCGAGCGGAAACCACTCGCTATACTTGGCAGATCATTAACAGCTTATCGGTAGAACAAAAACAAGGCTTAATCCGCGATACTCGCAACACCATGGTACGCAATCGAGTAGAGCAAAGCTTGAATGGGCAAATAGGCCAAACCACAATCCCCACTCCGAATCAGTTCACACAATGGCGTGATGAACCCATCATCACGCAAACGCAATCAATTAACGCGCAATGGAGTCAAGCGTCGCCGCGCAGTATTGCCGTGTTATTGCCATTAAGCTCTAAATTCACCCAAGCGGCGAATGCGGTACGTGATGGTATTGAATACCAACACTCATTGAACCAGTCGAGCTATCGCCCAAATTTACGTTTTTATGATATTGGCAACGATGCAATTCAAGCGCCACTTTATTATCAAACAGCCATCAATAATGGTGCTGACATGGTAATAGGCCCACTTGGCAAAGAGCATGCGAACCAAATTGTTCGCTTTGCAAGCAACTCAGCGCCAACTATCTTATTAGGTGGTGACTCTGCGCTGAACCGAAATTATTCGCGCTTTACACTCAGCCCTGAAATGGAAGGCGTTCGTGTAGCTGAAAAAGCATTCTCTGATGGCCATGTTACTGCTGCAGTATTACGCCCAGAAACACGAGCCGCGCAACGCAGTGCACAAGCGTTTAATCAGCGTTGGTTAGAGCTTGGCGGCAAACTCAGCCAAGAGACCATTTATTCACCAACACAATTTGATCACAGCAGCGAGCTACGCCAACTATTCGGTTTTGGGCAAAGCGAATATCGCCACAGCCAATTAAGCGCAACTCTCGGCTTTAAACCAAAGTTTGCGGCCTATCAGCGTGCAGATATTGACTTTATTTTGTTAATTGCCAATAACGAAAGTGGCCGAATTGTACGGCCTCAGATCAATTTCTTCAGTGGCTCTAAAGTACCGGTTTATGCCACCTCATTAATATTCAACGGCATTCAAAACGTCACCGAAAACTTAGATTTAAACCAAACACAATTTCCGGTGATGCCTTGGGTATTACGCTCTATGGATGTAGCACCATATGCCGGTCAGCTCAATAAGCTTTATGCGCTGGGCAGTGATGCTTATTTATTCGCAGGCAGTTTTAATAAATTACGGAGCAACTCAGGCTACTCAGTAAATGGCAACACAGGCCGGCTGACTATCAGCGCAAAAGGCGAAATCAGCAATCAACCTATCTGGGCAAAATTTATCGACGGTGAAGCGGTTGCTACACAAGATAGTGGCTATGATCTTTCACCACTTACGTCGCCAGTGCCATCCTCAGTTGGGCAATCCACGCGGCCCTTAAACTCAAGCAATAGCCCTCAGTACAATGATAACAACTGGGATTCTCGGCAATCGCGCCGAAAAGTTAGCCCTTAAGTTCCTTAAGAAGAGCGGCTTACGAGCGCACGAGAAAAATTACTCGTGTCGGCACGGCGAGATCGACTTAATCATGTGGCACGGCGAATACTTAGTATTTGTCGAAGTCCGACATCGTAAGTTGCAAGACTTTGGTGGCGCACTGGAAAGCGTCGATGCCCGCAAACAGGGAAAACTTCGTCGCAGTGCTGAACATTATTTACAACGCTTGAAAAATAACGATGTGCCGTGCCGTTTTGATATACTTTGCGTTAACGGAAATCTTAACAATCCTGACTACGAGTGGATAACAAACGCTTTCTGATTGTTTAATCGGGCGATTTATTTAAACCGCTCCAACACCTTCCTGAACCTTTCTGACTAAATACACTCAAACACCTATGACCAACTCACTTATCGCCGAGCATTTTCAAGCCAGCGCCGACAGTATTCTTGAAAACCAACATTTGAATGAACAAATCGAGCTGATTGCCAAAACAATTTACGATTGCTTTAACGCTGGCGGAAAATTAATGATCTGTGGCAATGGTGGATCGGCCGCGGATGCACAACACCTATCAGCGGAACTATTAAACCGCTACAACCGCGAGCGCCGCGAACTTCCTGGTATTGCGCTAACCACCGATGCTTCAACGATTACCGCTATTGGTAATGATTACGATTACAGCGAGGTCTTTTCTAAGCAGGTCAGCGCTCTGGCGCAGCCGCAAGATTTATTAATGGTCATAAGTACGTCTGGAAATTCAGCAAATTTGATCAAAGCGGTACATGCTGCACATGACAAATCAGTTAGTTGTATTGCATTGAATGGCAAAGGTGGCGGAAAATTAGCCAACGAGCTTAATCAAAGCGATATTAATTTAGTCGTAAGTGGCAATGTCACCGCCCGAATTCAAGAAGTGCACGGGCTGGTAATTCATTGTTTATGCGACCTGATTGATAGTTACATACTTGATTAATAGCGACCAGACTAACCATTCGTACGAATAAATGGTTGTTTTGGTTAACGCATTTAATAACGCAACGTATTCAGGAACCAAGATGATCAAGCAGTATTTAGCTAAAAAGTGTTTAACCAAGAAGAGTTTAGCCAAAAAATGTCGCCTACTGTTCATTAGTTTCGCAACGCTTATCACGCTAAGTGGTTGTGTAACCGCTCTTGTTGCTGGCGTTGTTATTACCACGGTTGATATTTTGCATGACCGTCGCACAGCGGGCGAATACATTGATGATGCGGCCATTGAATTAACCGCGCGCAATATCACAGGTGGCAATAAAGAAATACGTTCACAAGCGCATATCAAATCACAATCTTGGAATGGCATTCTGTTAGTCACTGGCGAAGTCGAGAATGAACAGGTCAAACAAATATTGCTGCCCAAGCTCAGTAAGATTCAAGGCGTTCGACAAGTTGTTGATGAAACCACAATACTCGGTAAGAGTAAGTTGCTAACCCGCGCCAACGATTCGTGGATTGCAACGCGTGTAAAAAGCTTACTGGTACTCAAAACAGGCTTAGCTGCCAACCGCATAAAAATTGTTACGACCCGCCGCA
>CAZOBR010000096.1:0-9014 GCA_964578035.1 uncultured Gammaproteobacteria bacterium | reverse complement strand
GGCGGTAGTGGTGTTGGTAATGGCGGCTTAATCGGCCGAGGCGGTGAGGGCGGGTCGTTTGGTACAAATGGTCGAGGTATATCGCCTGGTCGAGTGAAACAAGGTAGTGGTACTCGCGGCGGCCATGGCCCAGATGAATCAAGTGTTGGCAGTGGCGGCGGTGGCGGCGGTATTTACGGCGGTGGCGCTGGATCAACCTGCGATCTTAATAGTAGTGGTGGTGGTGCTGGAGGCATTGGCACAGTCGAAGGCTCGATGAGTAGCAACGGTGGCGGTAAAAGCGATGGTCGCGTTGTCATCAGCTATGAAGAAGCGGCTGACGACGAGTAGGTTCTCTAATTAGCTCAGCTACTTTCTATTTACTTTTTACCTTAGTTAGCTGCTTTTAAGCCTGCAGGTCGCTAATAAATACTAAATAGGCATTCGAGACTTCTTCTGGCGACTCTACCTGAGGGTAGTGGCCGATTAAGGGTAATTCTTTAAGATAATCCAAGCGACAGTTTAGCTCTTTATGGCGGACTACGAGATGTTTGCCCGATACAGGATCAACCGACCCATTGATTAATGCAATTGGCATGGGTGCTTCTATTAGCGCAGTTACCCAACGTTCGCGATGTTCTTTGCGGTCTCGCATATAGGTGATCAGATTATGAAACAGATGTCTGCCATCATTGAAATTAATGACTTCCCAAAACTCTTCTAATTCTCTTTGGCTGGGTTTGCTTGACTTGCCAAAGACACGGCTAAATGAATTAGAAAACTGTTTGAACCCCGTGTGTCGATTCACCCACTTGCCTAACGGGCTGAGCATTATTTTTTGAATTAACAGCGCTTTGTGGGTTTCAGGAAATAAACCGCCATTTAAAAAACAACATGAAATGCAGTGCGTATTTTTTCCGTAGCGCTCAGTTTGTCGAGCCAATAGTTCTTGTGCGACAGAATTTCCGTAGTCGTGTGCTAATAAATGAAAGCGCCTGATCTCGAGTTTTTCAATTAATGCGTCGTATAAATCCGCTTGTTTGTGAATCGTGTAATCGCGTCTATTAGGCTTATCTGAAAAGCCAAAGCCCAACATATCAATACAGATTAGACGATAGGACTGCCTAAGTGGTTCCCATATTCTATTCCAATCCCAAGAAGAGGTAGGAAAGCCGTGAATAAGAACAATGACCGGCAAACTTGTGTCGCCTTCATCAATCACAAAAATGTCATTGCCTAGTAGCGTGGTTATCTCGCCGCGTTTAAACCAGCTGGCTAAAGAAGGCCTTAGGTTTTCGGGCTTGAAATTAACAGCAGGGTCTTGCATCGGCATACTCATTGGGGAATTAATAAAATAAACGAATATTAGAGTCTGCAAGATATTGAACTTGACGTCAAGTTCAATATCTTGCAGACTCCCTAAACATGAAAACCAAAACTTTACCTACTCAGCAAAGAGCACTTCGTAAGCGAGACGCACTGATCGGCTCGGCTGCTATTGAATTTGCTCGTCATGGTTTTGATACCGCAACGGCGAAATCGATTGCCGCAGCGGCCGGCGTTGCAACCGGTACGTTTTATCAATACTTCAGTGATAAAAACGATATTTTGCGCGAGCTCGCGGGTCAACGCTTAATGTCATTACAACAGCAACTCAACTCCTTGGCATTCACCAAAGACGCAGACTTAATTGATAAACAGCACAATACGGCATTTATTGCTGAGCTTTTTGAACAGAGTCTATTGTTTGTTTACGACTTTCACGCACAGCAACCAGAACTGCATCAAATTCTTGAGTATCGCCGGAGTTTAGACCCTCAACTAAACCTTATTATGAGCGAGGCTGAGTCGGCAATGCAGGCACGGGTATTACAATTTGTTCGTAGCTGTGATTTGCCGAATGCTGATATCGTTGCCGACAACTTGTTTGCCATGGGCGAAGGTGTGGTGCATCGCCATGTGTTCTTTCACTCGGCTAACCCAATTGACAAAACTATTAGCACGGCCGCGGCAATGTTGGCCAGTTATTTTTCATCAAACATCAATCAATAAAAAATTACCACTCAACGCGGAACCTTCCAATGGCACAGCAATTTGACATACTGATTAAAAACGCACGTATCTTTAATAACGGTGAAGCCCCTTGCACTGAAGATATTGGTATTAAAGATGGAAAAATTGCCAAGCGTGGTGCTGACCTTGGTGATCAAGCCACTCAGCTTATTGATGCGAGTAAGCTGTGGGCAATGCCGGGTTTTTTTGATATTCATACGCATTATGACTTAGAGCTAGAAGTTGCGCCCGGCTTACCTGAGTCAGTACGTCATGGCACAACTTCCGTGGTTATTGCAAATTGCAGTTTAGGTTTGGCCTATGGATCGCAGCGCCAAGGTGATATTGACCCAATTGTGGATTGCTATGCGCGTGTTGAAAATATCCCAAAACCGGTGTTGCGCGCCTGTGCGGATAAAGTCACATGGAGTTCCCCTAAACAGTATATCGAGCATCTAGAGTCATTAAAGCTTGGCCCTAATGTGGTGACAATGATTCCGCATTCGATGCTGCGCATTGAAGCAATGGGGTTTACCGAAAGTGTCTCGCGCGACCCGAGTGATGCAGAAATAAGCAAAATGCAATCCATGCTCAAAGAAGGGCTGCAATTAGGTTACGTAGGTTTTTCGACTGATGCGTTACCGTTTCACTATTTAGCCAATCAGCCAAACTGCCATAAAACGATTCCAACCCAGTTTGCCAAATACAAAGAAATAAAAGCGCTGACCAATGTGGTGCGTGAAGAAGGTTTGCTATGGCAAGCCACTCCGCCTAAAGACAACCCACTACAAGTTATTAAAACTTTTTTACTGACCAGTGGACGTTTACATTCAAAGCCTCTAAAAACCACCGTTGTTGCAGCGCTTGATGTGGCGAGTAATAGAAACTTAGTAAAACTGACGCGTGTATTAGCAAGCGTATTGAACAGTAAGTTTTTAAATGGTCGGTTTTATATGCAAGCGCTCGGCGCACGTTTTAAAATTTGGGCAGACGGTGCAGTGACACCGATCGCTGAAGAAATACCCGAACTGCGTGCTTTAAATGAAACGGACCTAGAAGATCGCGACGCACGAATGAAAATTCTGCAAGACCCTGAATATATACAGGTTTTTCGCGCCATGTGGATGAAAGGCAAAACAGGCTTTAACCTAGCACGACTCAAACGTTTGCTGCGTTTAGAAGATTATGCCTTCGATCGCGATTTAAACGAAATGACGATAGATGTCTGCCCAATCAAGGCTTGGCAGGGCATGACGTTTCAAGCGGTGTTTGAGCGTTTGCTGAATTACAAAAAAGATAGTTTGTCTGAGCAGATTAGTAAAACTGAGCAAAAGCGTTTTGATAAAGAGTTCTTTTGGGTGTCTGACGAAGCAGATTTTATGCTGCAAATGTTGCGTAGTTTCGATACGGACTTGTCTTGGTTTACGATTACCGCAAACCGTGATATCGAAACAGTCCGTGAGTTATTAATGAACCCTAAATTATTGCCGGGTTTCAATGATTGCGGTGCGCATTTAACCAATATGGCTTTCTATGATGGCAATCTGCGCAGTTTAAAACTGGCAGCAGAGGGTGGCGAAGCCGATGCGAGCTATATGGTTAAACGCTTAACAAAAGACGCAGCAGAGGTGTTTGGCGTTGATCGCGGATCAATCTACGAAGGTGACACCGCTGATTTGATTTTGGTAGACCCTGAGCTATTAGCAAATTACGACGGTGAGGAAAATGTTGAGCGTATTTTCAGAGAAGAATATCAACATCAGCAACTGGTTAACCGTTCAGATGGTGTTGTGCCGTTGGTGTTGATAAATGGAAAATGTGCATGGGCGAATGACGAGTTTACCAAAGAATTAGGCTCGCAACGCTTAGGCAGCTTGCTCAAGCCAATTGAATTAAATAAATCCGCTGCATAGACAGAAAGTATTTTTATCGGAAGCTTAAGGTAAATTTAACTTAGCTTTAAGTTAGGGATAAGTCGCCCTATATTCTGATCGGCTTGCTGATAGAATCTCACTATGAGCGCTTTCTTCCTATCGGTAAACCGAGATCAAACCCCATTTGATGTAACAGTCGCCGATCAAATGATGAGGTCGATTGACCGCTTTGGCCACGATACCAAGCGATTAATTGTTAAAGATAATTATGCAATTGCCTACCAAAGCCTTTGGACAGTACCAGAAGAACAGGGCGAAACGCAGCCGCTACTGACTAAACAAAATAATTGTTGGACCTGTTTTTATGGCCGCATAGATAATCGTGACGAATTAGCCGCGCTGTTGAAAAACACGATCGACTCAAACGCCAGCGATGCGCAATTATTTTGTGACTATTTTGAGCAATTTGGTGCAAAAGGATTAAAAGCAATTATTGGCCCCTTTGCGTTTGTGCAATTTGACTTAAATAGCAACACAGTCATTGCTGCGCGTGATGCGATGGGCGGCCGCCCATTGTGTTATTCGGTTAGCGATGAACATATTCATATTGCGACCTATGAGCTCGCAATCGCTAAACATTCGAGCGTGGGTTACCAGCTTAATCAAGAGCGAATTGCTAGAATGGTTGTGGGCGCACAAGAAATGCAACCGTCTAGCCCGCTTAGCAATATCAAACCACTTAAGCCGGGTGAATATTTAGCGGTTAATGATCAGTCATGCCGCACTCAGCAATTTTATATTTGCGACCCAACGCGCCGGATTCAACTAGCAAGTGATCAAGCCTATGCCGATGAGTTTAAACGCTTATTAAACCAAGCCGTTAAACGACGTTGTCGTTCTCTTAGCCGAGTTGCGTCAATGATGAGCGGTGGCATGGATTCAGTGCCTATTTCAATTGCCGCCGCGCAACAACTCGCAAGCACCGGGCAAACGCTTACTGCGTTGTCGTGGGTGTTTGATAAGTACCCTGAATGTGATGAGCGAGAGTATTCAGCGCCGGTGTGTGAGCAGTTTAATATTGAACAAGTCGCTATTAATTGTGATGAAGCCTGGCCAAGCTTTGATCAGTACATGCATATTAATCCAGTGGTGCCGTTTAGTATTCCATTTTCTGAGTATCAACAATCAGCATTGCGTAGTGCTAAGCAATATGGTGCTCGCACCGTGCTAAGTGGTATTCACGGTGATTTGCTCTACGAGGGAACAGAGTCGATTTTATTTGAGTTTATTAAACGAGGGCAGTGGCGTAATGCTTGGAATGAGGGCCTTACACTAGCGAAAGCGCATGCCAGTAAAAAGGCGTTTATAAAACAGCATCTAGTTGCACCGTTGCCAATCGTCAAACAGTTACTGCGTTGGCTTAGGGCTAGGCGGCGCGCAAATGCACCGTTGTTGACACAAGAAATGCAATCTAAGTTACCATTTCAACAGCACTATCTAGATGCTTATTCGCGCCAAGCTTTAAGACCGTATCAGTATCAAATTGTGTTGGGTCACGAAGCAGGTGAAGATCTAAATTATGGACGATATATGGATGCCAAATTTGGCATTGAGCGTCGCTACCCGTTTCGTGATCGCGATTTAGTTGAGTTTATGTTGGCGATTCCCAGCGAGCAATTGTTCTACAAGTTGAACAATCGGCCGATTGTTAAACGTGCTTTTTATCAGGAGCTACCAGAAGGTCTACAAAAGCGTAACCTGAAAACGGACTTTAGTCGGGTGATTAAAGCGGGCATTTTAAGTGATAATAATGCCAAAGCATGGTTTACGAATAACTCGACTACATGGCAAAATTATATAAATAGCGATATTGTCAAAAAATGTTACTTTGATGAACCCAGCACTCAAAAAAACGCACTTAATGTAGTAGCATGGCGGTGTGCTTATTATGAGTATTGGAAGTCAGTGTGTTACACTGACGTTACTAACTAGTAACCTCTCACTGGTAACTTAAGCACGATAAGTTCTAAGTATAAATTTTAATCGAGCCTATTTATTTAGTTTGTTATTAGTTTGGTTAGAAAAACAACATATAAGCGCGCAACATTATGAACAACAATTCTGATAAGCAATTACCACGTGAGGTATCGGCTGTCGATACAGCGGTTGGCTCTACGCACGTGTACCAAAAACCCGTATTGCAAGTATTTGGTGATGTACGCGATGTAACACTAGGCCCTACACCTGGGTTAGGTGAAAGTGGTTGCGAGTGCGTTTTCAGAGCTGGCGGAGCAGGCGCAACGTGTCCAGTTGATTGTAATACTTTATAGATTTAGCTGGCGTGTAAACGCGATTTAAAAAGACATTAAAAAAGAGAGCCTCGGCTCTCTTTTTTAATGTCTTTTTAAATGTCTTTAGTATTTGTGCTATAAACAAACAAATTTAAAAATCAGTAAACGGTGCTAATTTTTTATCCAGTTTGCTTTTCTGCAGACTAATATAGTTTGGTAGTCCATCTTTATAGACAGGGTAATCTTCGCCTTGTATTAATGGCGCAAGGTATTTACGGCAAGATTCGGTAATAAAAAAGCCATCATCGGAGATATAGTCAGACGGCATTTTTTCTTCTATGTTTGCAACGTCAGCAAGTGGTGCTGAACCAATCTCCCAAGTGTACGGTATGTCATTAGTCCGCACTATGGTGGGCATCACGGCATTCGTGCCCGCTACTGCAAACTCAACCGCAGCCTTACCGACAGCATAGGCTTGTTCAACGTCGGTTTTAGATGCAATGTGTCGTGCCGCACGTTGTAGATAATCGCATACCGCCCAATGGCATTTCAGCGCTAATTTCTCGGTAATCATTTGCGTCACGACTGGTGCTACACCACCCAGTTGCGCATGCCCAAAGGCATCTTTAACACCTGAGTCGGCTAAAAAACGTCCATCCGGGTATTTTGCACCTTCTGATACAACGATGCTGCACTGGCCTTTCTGTACGACCGTTTTTTGCACCTTGGCAAGAAATGCGTTTTGGTCAAAATCGACTTCGGGAAATAAAATAATGTCTGGGCCAAAGCCGCGTTCATCACTTGCTAGGCCAGATGCTGCAGCTATCCAGCCAGCGTGTCTGCCCATCACTTCCATCACAAATACTTTGGTTGATGTTGAACTCATAGAGGCAACATCCATCGAGGCTTCTAAAATTGACACGGCTACGTATTTTGCCACTGAGCCAAAACCGGGGGAGCAGTCCGTGAATGGCAAGTCGTTGTCGATCGTTTTCGGCACGCCGACACAAGTAATTGGGTAGCCCATGGAATCTGATAATTGCGATACCTTATGGCAGGTATCTTGTGAATCGCCGCCGCCATTGTAAAAGAAGTAACGAATATCATGCGCTTTAAATACATCTATCAAACGCTCGTATTGGGTTCGAAACTCTTCAATTGACTTAAGCTTATAGCGGCATGAGCCAAATGCGCCCGAGGGTGTTGACTTAAGCGCTTCAATATCAGCGGCGTTTTCTAAGCTGGTATCTATTAAGTCTTCGGTTAAGGCGCCAATGATGCCATCTTGGCCAGCGTAGACTTTGTTAATGTGTTCGGGGTATAAACTCGCAGTTTGGATAACGCCAGCGGCAGATGCGTTAATAACGGGTGTTACGCCACCAGACTGGGCGTAAAATGCATTGTATGCAGGCATGCAATTGTTCTCGTAGAGGTTGGCCAATCAAAGGCATTCGTGGCGTTTGATTATAACGCATCTTTATTACAAATTTACCAGTAACCGTTTTATGTTGTGTACACAAAGGCTTGTATAATCGAGCTATTATTTTTAATGAATTTTTATAAGAAATTATGAGCACGATTAAAGTTACTAACGCAGACCAGCAAGTCCGCGAAATCACCCTACAAACGGATATTAGTTTAATGGAGTTATTGCGCGAAGAAGGCTATGACGAAATTACAGCTATGTGTGGCGGCTGCTGTTCTTGCGCGACTTGTCATGTGCATATCACTCAAGGTGTTGCGCAACTAGCGCCGGTTGAAGAAGATGAAGAATTTCTACTCGAAGACGCCGATGACTATAACGAATCGTTGTCTCGATTGTCATGCCAAGTTATCTTAAATAACAGTCATGCTGGCTTGCACGTACAATTGTTAGAAAACGATTAGCAATACAGTTTGAAGCAAACAATTAGCTACGTTAACGCAGGTTAGAAAATGGACCCAATTACGCAGGGCGTTGTCGGTGTTAGTGCCTCACAACTGGTTGCAACGCGAAAAGAAAAAACCTTAGCCGCATTGCTTGGGTTTTTCTCCGGCATGGCAGCCGACTTAGACGTTTTGATCTACTCGCCGACCGACCCGCTTCTCGGTTTGGAGTATCACCGTCACTTTACCCATGCACTGATTTTTATCCCAATTGGTGCCTTGCTGTGCACGCTTTTTTTTCGGGCAATTTTAAAAAAGCGATTACAAGCGCTGAGCTTTAAGCGTACCTATCTATTTGCATTTGTTGGCTATGCCACGCACGCTGTGCTAGATGCGTGCACCACTTATGGCACACAACTTTTTTGGCCATTTAGTAATGCCCGTGTTGCATGGAACAATGTGTCGGTTGTTGATCCTTTGTTTACAATTCCGCTGTTGTTGTTGATGGTATTTGCCGTGCGCCGGCGTGCAACGGTTATTGCGGTTGTTGGCGCAAGCTATGCAGTCGCTTATTTAGGTTTGGGGGTGTTGCAAAATAATCGAGCGATGAACTATGCAGAGCAGCTAGCATTGAGTCGAGGTCATACGCCAATCAATTTAGGTGTAAAACCCAGTTTTGCGAATATTGTGGTTTGGAAAAGCGTCTATGAATATCAAGATCGTTATTACGTTGACGCGATTCATATTTCCACAAAGAGTAAAATTTATCTAGGTAACTCAACACCAATTTTAGATTTGCAACAACACTTCCCGTGGCTTGATGCAAATAGTCAGCAAGCAAAAGATATTGAGCGGTTTCGTTGGTTTTCAAATCAGCATCTTGGTTTAGACCCTGATAATTCAAATAGAGTTATTGATATTCGCTACTCTTTAATACCCAATAAAATGACTG
>CAZOBR010000095.1:0-9084 GCA_964578035.1 uncultured Gammaproteobacteria bacterium | reverse complement strand
CCGCCGACGATTTAGCCGGCGGGCGCTCAACCTTTATGGTCGAGATGACCGAAATGGCAAATATTCTGCGCAACGCGACACCTGCGAGCCTCATTTTAGTGGATGAAATTGGTCGCGGCACCAGCACCTACGATGGCTTATCTCTTGCTTGGGCATGCGCGCTCGATCTGGCGCAACGTCTATTTGCATTCAGTTTATTCGCAACCCACTATTTTGAAATTACTGAGCTTGCCGAACAACTCGATAATGTCGAAAACGTGCACTTAGATGCCGTTGAGCATGGCCAAGATATCGTGTTTATGTATCACGTGAAAACGGGTCCCGCAAATCAAAGCTATGGAATACAAGTCGCGCGCCTAGCAGGCTTACCCGAAAATGTTTTAAACACTGCGCAAAACAAACTAAGTGTTCTCGAAACGCAGAGCGTTGAGTCAAAAACAAAGCTGAGCCCGCAACAAAGCATGGATTTTACAGCGGCTAAAACCACACCCAGCAGCAGTGAGCTTGATAAGGCAATTGATGCAATCGACCCAGACGCAATCAGCGCACGTGATGCCTTGGATTTAGTTTATAAATTAAAGTCCTTAGCTAATAAAAAATGATTACTTTTAGTAAAGCTAGTGTCATTGATTTCACTACCGTCTGCCACTAGAATACGCTCCTTAGCCAAAACCTGGCCTGTTATTATTGAAATTTACCGGAGTCAAAAATGACCTTTGTCGTAAAAGAGGAATGCATCAAGTGTAAGTACACCGATTGCGTTGAAGTGTGTCCAGTGGATTGCTTTCACGAAGGACCAAACTTTTTGGTTATTGACCCAGAAGAGTGTATCGATTGCAGCCTATGTGAGCCAGAATGTCCAGTTAATGCGATTGTCGCCGACGACGATTTAGAACCTCATGAAGAGCACTATTTGCAGCTAAATGAAGAGCTCACAGCAATATGGCCAGTAATCACAGAGAAAAAGCCAGCACTAGAAGACGCCGACGAATGGGCTGAGAAAGAAGATAAATTAAAGTTATTAGAGCGTTAAGTTACACGCTGAGCTAATCAAATAATTAGAAAAAAGGAGCCAATTGGCTCCTTTTTGTTTGCTGATACAATGTATTTAGCACTAAGAATCAGTCACACCCATGCGTTTTAACAGTTCTTTATGAGGAACATAACCTGGCGTAACGGTGCCATCGTCTAACACAATGGTTGGCGTGCCGCGTACACCCACTTGTTGACCCAGCTTATAGCTTTCTTCCACTGGGTTATCACAACTTGCTGATGGTACAGAACCACCCGCTTTTGCAGTTGTTAATGAGCTTTGCTGATCATCTGAACACCAGACTGATACGTATTTGTCATAACTTTTTGAACCAACACCGGCTCTAGGAAAAGCAAGGTAGCGAACCTGAACACCTGCCGCAACGAGATCAGACACTTCGTTGTGCAATTTACGACAATAGCTACAGTCAATATCTGTAAATACGGTAACATGACGCTTGGCGTCTTTGTCACCAAAAACAATCATCTTACTAGTCGGCACCTCTTTGATTAAGCGTGCCATTTGAGCGGATCTCGCTTGGTCGCCTACATTAACTTTTTCACGAGAATTATAGAGATCACCTAAAAGAATATAATCGCCATTTGTGTATGCATAGGCATAGTTACCATCGAGTTCCATCCGATAAACACCTTTAGCTTCAGTTGCAACAATTTCGGCTTGGCTGGCCTGTGGAATCATTCTACTGAGCTCCTCTCGAACCCTATCAATGCCCGCTTGTTCGCTTGCACTTACTTTGGCTTTAGCGCTGTCTGCGCTTGCATGGTGTTCGGCTTGGCTACCAGCAGAAAAGAAAAATACAATACCCAGCACAGCAACTACGGCTGAAAGACTCACAAACTTGGTCATTAGTTTCATAATATTTATAGATACTTCTATATAATTTAAGGTTAAGATTTAGATGTTATTAACTGTATCATAAATTGATCGGTCTGCTATGCCTACCAGTATGCCTACAGCCTACAATAGTCTGCCTAACAATATATATACATCCATTAAGCTGCCATTTAGCCCTATAGACCGCTGTTCGACTAGCGGTATTACTTATGAAAGTTCGTTTTAACACTTTTTTTCACCTTTCAAATCACACGCATATCAGCCGGGCAGTTACACAGCTGTTAGTGATCTTATTACTCGGCTTGCAAAGTAATGTGACGCTCGCCACGGTTTATGTTTACGAATTACCGAATGGTCGCAAATTAATCACCGATGAAAAAGTCCGTAAACCCGGTTATACGCTAAAACGCAGCTATCGAACAAAACCTTACGGCTCAAGGAAAGGTAACGCGCCATATCAAGCTTCTACCATTAAATCACAATATGACGCCTTAATCGTTAACACAGCACTGAAGTACGATTTAGAGCCATCATTTGTTAAAGCGGTCATTCATGTGGAGTCGGCATTTGACCGCAAAGCGGTTTCAAAAGCAGGCGCTCTCGGGTTAATGCAATTAATGCCAAGTACCGCTGCAATTTATCAATTCACACAAGATCATTTTAACGCCGCGCGTAATATTGAGGCAGGTGTACAACATTTAAAAGATTTAATGGATCGCTACAATAGCGATAAAACCTTATCACTAGCGGCGTACAACGCGGGTGCCGGCGCGGTCAGAAAATACAGTGGTGTCCCGCCTTATGAAGAAACACAAAATTATGTAAAAAAAGTGCTCCGACTTTACAAGCTTTATAAAAAAGAAATTTAGTCGCGCTCTCGCTACTAATCGCACAATTTAATCACACTCTGATAGTCAACGTAGGCAGTACCTAAGCTATTTTATTAATAAGCGCTAATAGCCTTCGCCTTCTGAATCAAGTCGCGCGCCTACCATGATTTGCTTCATTGCAAACACGGCTTCATAAAAGCCAGTCATCGATGCCCTGGCAACAATTGAGTGCCCAATGTTCAAACAGACCAGCTCTGGAATAGCGGCTATTGGCACCACATTCTGATAGTGCAACCCATGACCTGCATTCACCTGCATACCAAGGTGGTGAGCAATACTTGCACCCTGTTCAATACGTTGTAACTCAGTCTGACGTTGATCTTCCGCGCAGTCGGTGTAGGTTCCTGTATGCAACTCAACAATATCCGCACCCACATCTTTACTTGCTTGAATTTGTGCTTCATCTGGGTCGATAAACAACGACACTAAGATATTGTGCTCATGCAATTGGCTAATGTGGTCGCGTAATGATTCTAGTTGGTCAACAATATTCAAACCGCCTTCGGTGGTCAGTTCTTCGCGTTTTTCAGGCACCAAACAACATTCATGTGGTTTAACCAGCTTAGCGATTTTAAGCATTTCAGCTGTAGCCGCCATTTCTAAATTCATCGGCAAGGCAATATTGCCTTTAATACTGTGCACATCATGATCTTGGATATGTCGTCTATCTTCCCGTAAATGCACAGTGACCCCATCGGCACCTGCCTTACGTGCAATATCAGCAGCCTGCATTGGGTCTGGATAATTAGTTCCACGTGCCTGGCGTAATGTTGCTATATGATCAACATTAACGCCTAATTGAATTGTGTGATGTTCAGTCATAGTGATTAAGTACAGTGCTTATTGTGTCTTTCAATAGTATTAATCGGTTTAATAACGCCGAGCTTTCGGATAAAAAAGTTCGCGACTAACAATTTTTTTATTACCTAATGTTTGACGCAATATATCACGCATTAAGTGTTTGCTGTCTGAGATTTCAGAGGCCGACAATTCAGTTTGGTCATTTAGTCGATGGCCATCACGCAAAGCCAGAATTACTTTACCTTGAACAGAACGACTATCTGATTGGCTCGCAGCAAGAAAGCCTCGCTGGGTAACGAAATGGTAGTAGTTATCAGCATTTATAGGCGTTTTACCATCTGCTTCAAATTCAAAACTGACTTCGTAACCCGTTTCTTTAATAATAAGTTGTTCGAAATCCCGCAATGTTTTCGCAAGATCGGATGAGTTGCATAAAGCCAAAATGGTTTTATGATACTCATCGAATAGTACAGGGTGTGGATCGTGACGGTGCAACACATTTATGACCAATTCGTTGCAGTAAAAACCACAAACCAAGGCATCACCAGTTAACTCATGGTCGATTAAATTAAACTGGCTTTGATCTATTTCCGCCGAAGTGAGTGTTGGCACCTCGCCTTTACCGGTCCAACTTAATAATACGGGTTGAAACGGCAACAAAGCGCCCTTTAACTTAGATTTAATACGCCGAGCACCTTTCGCCATCAATGCGAGCCTGCCGTAATCTCGACTAATAATTTCAACAATCCAACTGGTTTCGCTATAAGGACGGTTCAATAATACGTAAGCGGCTTGTTGATGAACTCGCATAAATTATGAAGCTGATTTAGCGGCCTTAGGCTTTATTTAATGTCTTCATCGTAACCAAGACTATATAGGTCACGAGCGTTATCCGACCAGCCGGTACGAACTTTGACATACAATTCTAGAAATACCTTTTTCTCGAGCAATGACTCACAGTTTTTTCGTGCACTGCTACCTATTTTTTTTAGAGCTTCGCCTTTTTTGCCAATCACCATCGATTTATGTGAATTTTTCTCTACCCAGATATCCGCGCCAATATGCGCAACGTCTTCGCTTAAATCAAATTGGCTTATTTCAACCGCTGTGGCATACGGCAGCTCATCCCCGAGGCGACGAAACAATTGTTCGCGCACCAGCTCAGATACCAAAAAGCGAAAACTACGATCGGTGATTTGATCTTCATCAAAACCTGCGCCCTGCTCTGGCAAATAATGTGTAATCACATCGATAAGCCGATCAACATTGTCACCACCTAATTTAGCATCACCTTTGCTCTGTTTGCCAATCGCAATAATCGGCACGATATCAGCAAAATCATACAATTCACTGGATTGCGCAATTAGCGGTAGTACATCATTCACCGAGGCCAACTTATCAAGCTTATTTATCAATAAAATAACCGGCGTTTTGGTTTCGCGCAGAGCTTGTAAAACGAGCTTATCTGACTCAGCCCAACCTTTGGCAGTGATCATTAAGCAGATTACATCGACACCTTCAATACTTGAAACGGCGGTTCGATTAATAATACGGTTAATAGTTTTACGGTTGGTCTTTTTAGCAACTGAGTGAATGCCGGGCGTATCAACAAACACAATTTGTTTTTCATCGTCAGTATGAATACCTAAAATGCGATGTCGCGTGGTTTGTGGACGGTGTGAGGTAATACTGATTTTCTGACCAATGATGCGGTTCATCAATGTTGACTTACCAACATTGGGTTTCCCAATAATTGTCACAAAACCAAAGCGGTAATCATTGCTCATCATTATTCATACTCAGTCATAAAAATCATGCATTGCGAAGATGTGATTTATTTTTTCGATTTTTGCCGATAAATTTCTAACACATGGGACGCGGCACTTTGCTCTGCTTGTCTACGCGAACCTGCGGTGGCTTGCGCACTTATCGCTAACTCGGCAACTGTGCATTGCATGGTAAATTGCTGCTGATGCTGTTCACCATATATTTCTACAATGTCATATTTAGGCAGCTCGTAACCATACTTTTGCATAGCTTCTTGCAATGTGCTTTTAGGATCTTTGAAATTGGATTCAATGGAAATATTTTCAAACAGCTCGGCAAACTGCGTGTGCACAAAACGACTGGCTTGATTAAAGTCAGCATCTAAATACAGCGCACCGATGATGCTTTCAACGGTATCAGACAAAATCGAATCCCGATTAAAACCGCCACTTTTTAATTCGCCCTCACCTAAAATCAAATGATCTTTAAGTGCAAGCTTGCGCGCAATCCCAGCTAAGGTTTCCTTGCGCACCAAACTACTGCGCATACGACTGAGTCGACCTTCCGCAACATCAGAGAAATGCACGTATAACCAATCAGCAACAATAAACCCAAGAATGCTGTCACCTAAAAATTCCAGTCGCTCGTAATTACCAGAGCCCTTACTGCGGTGAGTTAGTGCCAGTTTAAGTAAGGATTGGTCTTTAAAGGTGTAATCCAACTTGCGCATTAGCGCAGCAATTTTATCCATGCTTAAATAAGCTTATAACTCTCGTTCGATTTTATTATCAAACTTTGCCAGTATGCTCAGATTAAAAAACAGCGGGATTTCACGTTGATACTTGGCTTCTAAAATAAGCACTTTGCGAGACCGTTTTACTTTTAAATCATTGCGGTAATTAATCAACTGATGACTACCATCTAAGTACAATTGAGCATCCATTTTGCGCACAATAGCCGACCGATTAATTGTCCGCAGATCGGCATCATCCAAACTGCGTTCCATGGCGTTCATAACATTTTCATTGGCCGCATAAACAGGTACAAGTTGAAAGCCAACATAGGAAAAAAACAACAATACCCCCAACACAAACAGCATGCTCCAGAATGTCCATCCGGATTGCGATTTAATCTTAGTTGATGGTGCGAATGTTGTATCAAACATAATATTTATTCAATAAAACCAATTAGTTAATATGTGGCATATTACTGCACAGTTTGCGCTTCAATTTCTTCGCCGATTCTAGCTAACTTCAAGCCACCATTAGGCTTGGTGTTGTAATGAAACCAAACAAAGAATGCTTTACCAATAATATTCTCATCAGGAACAAACCCCCAGCTGCGGCTATCTGCACTATTATCTCGGTTGTCGCCCATCATAAAATAGTTATTCTCAGGCACCACCCAAGACTTAGGCCGACTAAAACGACGCGGGTTCTTACTCAATAGTGCTGAATACTCTACCATTTGTTGATCTGAAGAGCCAACCGCAATCGTTTGAGAAAAACGATTCAACGGGGCAGGTTCACCAAACGCCTTATATTCGCCTTCTGAGACGGTTTTAACTCGCTCACCGTTCACATACAACACCCGGTCACGGTATTCAATTTTATCGCCAGGCAACCCAATAACACGCTTTATGTAGCTGGTTTTGCCATCCGGTGGAAAACGAAACACCATAATATCACCACGTTGAGGTGAGCTAACAGGTATTATTTTTTTATGCACAATCGGTAAGCGAATGCCATAACTGAACTTATTGACTAAAATAAAATCACCGATTTCTAAAGTCGGCAACATTGATCCAGATGGAATACGAAATGGTTCGGCAACGAATCCACGTAACACAAACACCAATAAAAGCACTGGAAAAAACGACCGCGCATAATCTAAATAGATAGGTTCAGGGTTACGTTTTCCGAGGTTTGGGAATACAAAACGGCAAACAAACATAATTGCACCGCACAGACACACCAAACCAAATAAAATCATTTCAAACATACCTACTTAATCTCCAGTGGTTTTTAAAACCGCAAGAAAGGCTTCTTGTGGTATTTCTACCGAGCCAATTTGCTTCATGCGTTTCTTACCTTCTTTTTGTTTCTCGAGTAATTTGCGTTTACGTGAGATATCGCCACCATAACATTTAGCGGTTACATTTTTACGCAGAGCTTTGACCGTTTCACGCGAAATAATTTTAGCGCCAATGGCCGCTTGAATTGCAACATCAAACATTTGCCGTGGGATCAGTTCACGCATACGTTTTACTAAATCCCGGCCTTTATAAATAGACTGTTCGCGATGCACTAATATTGCTAATGGATCAACAGACTCGCCGTTGATTAACACATCAACTTTGACCATATCAGTCGCACGATACTCTTTAATTTCATAATCCAGTGATGCATACCCACGACTGACTGATTTCAAGCGATCAAAGAAATCCATAACCACTTCGTTAAGTGGTAATTCGAAATTCAACATCACTTGCCGACCAAGGTATTGAATGTTTTTCTGAATTCCGCGCTTTTCCATACAAAGTGTCATAACCGCGCCAATGTATTCTTCTGGCATTAACATGTTGGCATTAATAATCGGCTCACGAATCTCTTCAATTTTTGACAAATCTGGTAAGGCTGACGGATTATCGATTTCAATGACTTCACCGGAACCTTTCATCTGAACTTGATACACTACCGTTGGCGCAGTTGTGATTAGATCCATATCAAATTCACGCTCTAAACGCTCTTGAATGATTTCCATGTGCAGCATACCCAAAAAGCCACAACGAAAACCTAAGCCCAAGGCATCAGACACCTCTGGTTCGTATACCAACGACGCATCGTTTAAACGTAATTTACCGAGCGCATCACGAAACGAATCGTAGTCAGCAGAATTAATCGGGTAAAGACCAGCAAACACGCGTGGTTGCACTTCTTGGAAACCATCTAAGGCTTTTTCAACACCGTGTTTTGCTAAGGTAACTGTGTCACCTACTTTTGCACCACTGATGTCTTTGACACCCGAAATCAGATAGCCAACTTCACCAACCAAGAGCTCTTCTTTTGGTTGGCGTTTGGGTGTAAACACACCTAAATCTTCTACGCCATACTCAATGCCGCTGGACATCATTTTAATACGGTCACGCTTTTTAATTGATCCTTGTAGCACACGAATCAACGATACCGTGCCTAAATAGTTATCAAACCATGAATCCATAATCAGTGCCGCTAACGGTGCTTCAGGGTCTCCTTCAGGAGCAGGCAATTCATTAACGATTTGCTCTAATAATTCATCAATGCCGATGCCGCTTTTTGCACTTACGTGCAATGCACCTGAGCAATCGATGCCTACGACGTCTTCAATTTCGTTGCTAACACGATCAACGTCCGCCGCTGGCAAATCTATTTTGTTCAGCACCGGTAACACTTCTAAGCCAAGATCAACAGCTGTGTAGCAATTCGCAACTGTTTGCGCTTCAACTCCTTGAGAGGCATCAACGACCAACAACGCGCCCTCGCAGGCTGTTAATGAACGAGATACTTCATATGAAAAATCCACGTGACCCGGTGTATCAATCATATTCAACTGATAAGTCTCGCCATCCTTTGCGGTGTAGCTTAACGCCACGCTTTGCGCTTTAATCGTAATACCACGCTCACGCTCAATATCCATTGAGTCTAAACCCTGCGCTTCCATTTCGCGTTGCAATTCGGCCTCCTTGGCATCGCCCTCGCG
>CAZOBR010000094.1:0-9215 GCA_964578035.1 uncultured Gammaproteobacteria bacterium | reverse complement strand
ACATGTCAATAAAACCGATTCAGCGGTTCGAATTACGCATGAACCTACCGGCATTGTCGTACAATGCCAAAGTGATCGCTCGCAGCATCGTAATAAAGACTCAGCAATGTCGATGTTAAAAGCACGTTTGTATGAGCATGAGATGCAAAAACGCCGTTCAGATCAACAAGCCGTGGAAGACGAAAAATCAGACATTGGTTGGGGGTCGCAGATACGCTCTTATGTTCTTGACCAATCGCGAATTAAAGATTTACGCACCAGTGTTGAAACTGGCAACACGCAAGCTGTGCTTGATGGTGACTTGAATCAATTTATTGAAGCAAGCTTGAAGCAGGGCTTGTAGTATTAGAAACACTATTAAAACAAAAAATTAGAGATTAAAGGCTGTAACCTGTGAGTAACGATAATCCCCAACATCCTAACGTTGATGAAAATGAATTGATTCGCCAACGGCGTGAGAAATTAGATGCCTGGCGTGAACAAACGCAAGCTTATCCAAATACGTTTAAACCTGAAAATTTAGCCAGTGAACTTATAGCGCAATATAGTGATCTAGAAAAAGAAGCGCTTGAAGAACAAGCAGTTGAAGTGTCTGTTGCTGGGCGTATGATGAGTCGCCGTGTTATGGGCAAGGCCAGCTTTGCACACTTACAAGATAGAACTGAACGAGTGCAAGTTTATGTGCAGCGTGATGCTTTACCTGAAGGCTTATATAACGAGGGTTTCAAAAAGTGGGACATTGGCGATATTGTTGCCGCTAAAGGCGTACTGTTTAAGACCAACAAGGGAGAGTTAAGCGTTAAAGTTAACCATATTGAGCTATTGGTTAAATCACTTAGACCTTTGCCAGAAAAATTTCACGGTTTAACGGATAAAGAAATGTCATATCGTCAACGTTATGTTGATTTGATTATGAATGAAGAAAGCCGCGCAGTTTTTACCACGCGATCCAAAATTGTTAGCTTTATTCGTAATTTCTTAATCCAAAAAGACTTTTTAGAAGTTGAAACACCGATGATGCAGGCCATTCCTGGCGGTGCGGTAGCTCGACCTTTTGTGACACACCATAATGCATTAGACATGGAGCTATTCTTGCGTATTGCGCCTGAGCTTTATTTAAAACGCCTGGTCGTCGGTGGCTTTGAACGAGTGTTCGAAATTAATCGCAACTTCCGTAACGAAGGTTTGAGTACGCGACATAATCCAGAGTTTACGATGCTTGAGTTCTATCAAGCATATGCCGATTACAATGATCTAATGGACATTACAGAGGAAATGTTTAAAGGCATTGCGAGCAGCGTAGCCGAAAACGGTATTGTCAGTTATCAGGGTCAAGATATTGATTTTAATCAGCCATTTCGTCGTATGAGTGTGGCCGAATCAATTTTGCATTTTAATCCGGACTTATCCGAAGCCGATTTAAGTAACCGTGACAAACTTGTTGAATATGCTGAAACACTGAAAGTACATATCAAAGACAGTTACGGTTTGGGTAAAGTGCAAATTGAAATTTTTGAAAAAACAGTTGAAGAACGTTTGGCCGAGCCTACGTTTATCACCGCCTATCCTGTTGAAGTTTCGCCGTTATCACGCCGTAGTGACGATGATGATTTTGTGACCGACCGCTTCGAGTTGTTTATAGCCGGGCGCGAAATTGCCAATGGCTTTTCGGAACTAAATGATCCGGAAGATCAAGCCAATCGTTTTCAAGCGCAAGTTGAAGAAAAAGATGCAGGGGACGACGAAGCCATGCATTTCGATGCGGATTATATTCGTGCACTTGAGTATGGTATGCCGCCAACCGCGGGTGAGGGCATCGGTATTGATCGTTTGGTCATGCTGTTTACAGATAGCCCTTCAATTCGCGATGTGTTGCTGTTTCCGCACATGCGACCTGAGGCCGACGCTTAACCATAATGGCACGTACTAATTTGCCAATGCTTATTGGTTCGCGTTACTCGCGAGCCAAACGCCGTAACGGTTTTATCTCGTTTATTTCGGCAATTTCTATGATTGGTATTGCCCTTGGCGTCTGGGTGCTGATTACGGTTATTTCGATCATGAACGGTTTTGGTAATGAACTCCGTGGTCGAATCCTAGACGTTACATCACACGTTACCATTACTGGGCAAGGCGGTTGGCTGAGTAATTGGGAAGAACTGATTCCTAAAATTGAAAGCAATGAGCATGTTCAAGCGTATGCGCCGTATATTTATGCGCAAGGCTTGGTCACGCAAAAAGGTTCAGTAAGTGGTGCATTAATTCGCGGTGTGGTTCCTGAATCGGAATCAACGGTTTCCGGTATTGGAGACAGTGTTGTTGAAGGTAAACTCAACGATCTACAAGCTGGCAAATACAATATTGTCTTAGGTGATTCACTGGCCTTAAAACTGAATGCAGACATCGGCGATAAAATCACGATTATTTCGCCGCAAGGGCAATCTAGCCCGGCAGGCCTTGTGCCTCGGCTTAAACGCTTTACGGTGGTTGGCTTATTTTCTGTTGGCATGGCCGAGTACGACGGCAATTTAGCATTGGTGCATATTGAAGATGCGGCCAAATTGTATAAAGCGAAAGGCCGAGTTAGCGGAGTGCGACTTAAGCTTGACGATGTTTACCAAGCGCGCCAAGTGGCAGGTGAGTTATCGAGTAAGCTGGCGTTTCGTTACTACGTTGATAATTGGACTCGCCAACATGAAAACTTTTTCCGCGCCTTAGAAATTGAACGTCGCGTGATGTTTATTATTCTGTTTTTAATTGTTGCCGTGGCGGCGTTTAATATCGTATCGACCCTAGTGATGGTTGTAACAGACAAAAAAGCCGATATTGCGATTTTAAGAACACTTGGTTTATCACCCAATAAAGTGATGGGCATCTTTTTTGTGCAAGGTGTTACTTCAGGTGTATTGGGCACCTTAATTGGTGCTGTGTTGGGCGTTCTAACTGCACTCAATATTGCTGTGATCGTACCTTTTATAGAAAGCTTAGTCGGTTATCAATTGTTCCCTGCGGATGTGTACGTAATCAGTGATTTTCCAGCTGAGTTGCGTTGGTCTGATGTCAGCACAATCGTGATAGTGTCTATTCTTATTAGCATGTTGGCTACGTTGTATCCGGCATGGCGCGCTTCGAAAACTCAACCAGCTGAGGCGCTTAGATATGAGTGATTCAAGCGCGATTTTACGTTGCCAACAGCTCGGTATGACCTACACCGAAGGGCCGAATGATGTCCAGGTACTATCAGGCATCAATCTTGATTTAGAAAAGGGTGAGCGTATAGCGATTGTCGGTGCGTCTGGTTCTGGCAAGAGCACATTGTTGCATTTGTTAGGCGGCTTAGATTTACCTACCGCAGGTTCAGTCTGGATAGATGGTCAAGAAATATCGGGTGTGTCAGATAAAAAACGCGGTGATATTCGTAACCAATACCTTGGTTTCGTTTATCAGTTTCATCATTTGTTACCTGAGTTTACGGCCGTTGAAAACGTTGCAATGCCGTTATTAATTGCCGGCGAAGATAGCGATGTGGCAAAAGCCAAAGCAGAAGCACTGCTTAATAATATTGGTCTAGGTCATCGTTTAATGCATCGGCCAATTGAACTTTCTGGTGGTGAGCGTCAACGTGCTGCAATTGCGCGTGCGTTGGTAACTGAGCCAAACATTGTGTTGGCAGATGAGCCGACTGGTAACTTGGATGAAAAAACTGCACAAGCTGTGTTTGAAATGATGCTTGAGCTGAATCAAAATGTCGGTACGGCGTTAGTCATGGTGACACACGACACTCGCCTGGCAAAAAAGATGGATACTATTTACCACCTGGAGTTAGGTAGCTTATCTGTAGAGCAGTAGAGAAATACAGGCTTACTTAAACCAGCTTAACTGCGTAGTCTACTTTTTAGAATCTAATAGTCGAGCTGCGCGTAGTTTACGCCTAGCAGCCCAGCGTTCTCGAATACTGCGTCGCCACAAAAAAGTAATTAAAAAATGGGTTGCCAGCGCAACCAGTGAGCCGATGATTAAACAGCCTAGCCACAGCGCTACATAATGCCAGCCTATATCAAGTAGCTTAACTTGGTCTAACGGCACGGGTTGGATGTTCATGATTCGCGTACCTAGCAAGTAGCAAGGAGTATACAAAGGTATCCACGTCACTGGGTTTGATAACCAAACGCCTGCGATTGAAAAGGCTAAGTTGCCACGTATCATGACGGCAATAAATATTGCCGGTACCATTTCAAAGGGCATGGGCAGGAATGCGCAAAAAATACCAATAGCAACGCCTTTAGCCGTGCTTGATCGGCTGAATGTCCATAACTCACTTTGTTTGAGGCCATCACCAAATATGTGTAGGTAGCGTATTTCCCGAATTTGCCCAGGTGTAGGTAAGTGGCGACGTAAGCTTTTTATGAGTTTCACGGAATCTCGTTAAGAGTTGGTCATGCGGTTGACTATATTATAGCGACATTGTGTGAGTAAACTTGCAAAGCATGATCTTTTTGCAATAAACTTAATTAAAGGACACTGCCTATTCACAAATTCAAGGAGGATTCGTGACATCATTTTCTAAGCTTTTAAATAAGTCTTTTGCTAAACCGTTAAGTAAGCGTTTTCACGCATTATCAAAAAACAGCACTTTAACACGAGGTTTCAATGTCCCCTCGTTGCAAGTAGATAACTGTGCACTTGTGATGTTGGTGTTTTGTTTTGCCAGCACGCTAACTGTTTTTCAGGTATCTGTATTCAGCCAAACATTATTATTATCACTATTGGTTTTGTTTATTAGCACAACGCTTGTGCTCTTATTGATTAACTCAAAAGCAACACCTTTAATACGGAGCGTTCTGTCATGTTTGACCCTATTTGTATTTGCCCTTGTTTGGTCAAATTGGCATTACCAGTCTCATGTTAATCAAATTTTACCAGCAGACTTACAAGGTAAATCAATTTTAGTAACAGGCAAAATAATAGGTCTACCAGATAATAAAAATGGTAATAGTCGTTTTCGGTTTATCGTTAACGACTCTGCACAGCAGTCATTAATACAACGAAAACTACAATTAAGCTGTTATCGATGCCCACTAGAGCTGGCTACGGGTCAAGTGTGGGAATTAACCGTGCGCTTGAAGCGCCCGAGGGGCTACGCAAGCTGGGGTGCTTTTGATTATGAGAAGTATTTGTTTCGTCACCGTGTTGCAGCAACCGGTTATGTTCGTTTAAAAGAATTTAATCAAAATATTAGCTCGGATATTAATTTCTTTACCGGGCAGCGCGACACAATAAGGCAATTAATTAATCGCTCGGCTATGCAAACTGAAAAGTCTAAGCGATTAGGTTTTGCCATTATCCAAGCGCTGACTATTGGCGATAAATCAGGGTTTAGTAGTGCACAAAGAGAGGTGTTTCAAGACACCGGAATTAGCCATTTGATGGCAATATCGGGCTTGCATGTTGGCTTGGTCTTCATGTTTGTCAGTGTATTGGTTGGCAGGTTGTTGTGGCCAGTAGCAGGTTTATTTGAATTTGTACCGAGACAAACCATCGTATTATTTCCGGCGTTGCTTGCCGCATTTTACTATTCTGGTTTAGCGGGGTTTTCAGTGCCTACGCAACGCGCTTTTATTATGTTAAGTATTTATGTATTAGCAAAATTGCTGGCGCGGCCGCCGAGCTTGCTCAGGGTGTTGTTGATTGGGGTAACTTTTATATTATTAATCGATCCATTCTCAGTGCTAGATATGGGGTTTTGGTTGTCGTGTATGGCGGTATTTATTATTGGCCTTTCACAAAAAACGGTAGACGACTCAGCGCGAGATACCGCAAGTAGTCAGTTAAGCTTGATCCACTTACAACCGATTATCTGGTTGGGTATGTTGCCGTTGACTGCGACTTTGTTTGGGCAAGTGTCTCTGGTGTCACCATTGGTTAATTTATTGATGGTGCCATTGTTTTGCTTGATATTGATTCCGGCAACCTTGTTTACGCTTAGCTTGCTCTTAGTGGGGTTAACAGGCTTGAGCCATACACTTTTCTCATGGTTGGCTGTTGGTTTTAATTATGTCTATCAGTTGCTTGAGTTTATATCGCAATTCAGTTTTGCTAACTATTCGATTAGTCCATTAAGTGCATATGAGCTTATTGGCTGTGTGGTTGTCGTTGCATTGTTTTTTATCGCATCAGGCTGGCGTTATCTTGCGTTAATTTTACTTGCTTTAAGCATCATTGCTGTTGGCCCAAGCAAGCCGCATGATGAAATGCGTATTGCATTAATCGATGTTGGCCAAGGTTTGGCGATGGTTGTGGAATCTGGTGAGTACGTATTGGTATACGATACTGGGCCAAAATATCGTACCGGCTTTACCGCCGCGTCAGCTACGTTAATACCGTATTTGAATTCACGCGGCATTCAGCAGATTGATACGCTGATTATCAGTCATGCAGACAATGATCATATTGGTGGATACCAAATAATCGCTGATCAGTTTGATGTGTTAGAACTGCTAACAAGTCGACCCGAAAAATTGCCTGATGCTCAAAACTGTATAGCAGGGCAGTTCTGGGAACAGGGCGACAGCCAATTTACGATGATCAGCCCCAGTATTAATACACCCAAAGGCAGTAATAATCATTCTTGTGTATTGATGATTGAACACCATGGTGTGCGCACCTTGATTACCGGTGATATTGAAAAGCAAGTTGAGCGTTTTTTGCTTAAGAGCGGCGTAGCACTGAATGCGGATATTATGTTGGTTCCGCATCAGGGAAGCAAAACATCGTCCACTGCTGAGTTTATTGATTCGGTATCACCTAAGCTGGCTTTGTTGGCGGCAGGTTATCGGAATCATTACGGGCACCCTCACAAAGACGTTGTGCAGCGTTACCAAACGCGTAATATAAAGACACTGTCTACAATTGAAAGTGGTTCTATCTTATTGAAAATTAGAAATAATCAATGGCAAGTAGAGAAATTTCGTAACGTGAATAAAGCTTTCTGGCACGACCAAAAAATGCCCAATATAAGTGGATAGTTTGCTAAACTTAAGCCGCTTGATTGAGCGGCTGACTACTTTTGGTATTATTTACGATCCGCTGATGGCTGGTCTAACGCTTGGCGAACAATCTGCATAATCAAAAAGTAAGACACTAATAATAAGTCTAGAACATCACTAGAATATAAATAGGCACTATATGTTTGAATTATTTCGCGCTGGCGGCCCTCTTATGTGGGTTATCCTAGCTTGCTCACTAATCGCGTTAACCATTATCTTTGAGCGATTACTCACGTTACGTAAAGCTCAGGTTGTTCCAAACGGCTTACGCGAGCAAGTTGTTGAACTTGCTATCAAGGGTAAAGTTACCCAAGATAAAATAGAGGTGGTTAGAGAACATTCGCCGCTCGGTTCGGTTTATGCTGTTGGCTTAAAAAACATTCCTCATGGTGTTGAAGCAATGCGCGAAGCGGTGGAAGAGCAGGGTAAGCAAGTGGTACATCGGCTGGGGCGGTATTTGAATACCTTGGGTACCATTGCCTCAATAACGCCATTGATCGGTCTGTTAGGCACGGTAATTGGCATGATTAAAGTGTTTACCGCGATTACTGCTAATGGTGTTGGTGACCCCACTGTGTTGTCGGGTGGTATTTCTGAAGCGTTAATTACTACGGCGGCGGGCTTGTCTGTGGGTATCCCGTGTTTAATGTTTTACCGATACTTTAAAAGCCGTATTAACGAGTTGACCGTACTACTTGAAGATAATGCTTTGGCATTAATCGATACACAGAAGTAATTATATGAATTTCGGCGTACAACACGAAGAAGACGAAACCGGCATCGAATTAACTCCGTTAATCGATGTGGTGTTTTTGTTGTTGATTTTCTTTATGATTTCAACCACATTCACCAAAGAGACATCACTCAAAATTAATTTGCCAGAAGCAAATGGTGATGCCGCAATAGATCAGCCAAAAAGTGTTGAAGTACAAATTGGTGCTGATTCACAATACGCTATTCAATTATCCACGGAAGGCAGCTCGCGAGCGCTAATTAACTCCAACAGATCCACATTAAAAAGTGCGCTCGCAGAATTTAAAGATAACCCAAGTTTATTGTTGATAGTGCGTGCAGATAGAAAAAGCCCACATGATGCGATGATTCGAGTGCTTGATGTCGCACAAGAACTGGGCCTTAGTAATATTACTTTTGCCACCAAACAAACAACGCAATAGCGTGAGCCTTTTACTGCGTTATAGAGTAATTTCAATAACGAAAAGCCCTCGGCGAATAACATTATAAATGTTTAGTTTCTTCAAACGATTCACTTCCTCTGGTTTACAGCCAGTGAGTTCTGCGAGTGCAACCAATGGCTTTGATGCTAAACAAGTCTTTATACGTTTAATCGCTTATCTGGGGCGCCATAAAACAGTATTAGTCATGGCGATCATTTTCATGATCGCTGCTGCGCTTACCGAAGCCAGCTTTGCAATGCTGGTCAAATTCATCATTAATGAGGGCTTTGTCAAAGCCGACGAATGGTTTTTAAAGTGGGTTGCGTTCATTTTGTTCGGTGTGCTAATCATACGTGCCATATTTGGCTTTCTAGCCAATTACGGAATGGCCAAAGTCGGTCGCCATGTAATTTATGAAATACGCCAAGATATTTTTACCAATCTTATTACCTTGCCAACCTCATTCTTTGACAAAAACCCATCGTCAAAAAATGTCTCGAAACTTATCTACGATGTAGAAGTTACGGCCACCGCGACAACCGATACATTGACGGTATTGTTTAAAGATTTTGTCTCATCTATTGCAATGATTGTTTGGTTGTTTTATTTAGACTGGCGATTGACGTTGATTTTTCTCGCAACAATCCCGGCGCTATTATTACTAACGCGGTATTCGAATAAACGTTTTCGCCGAACCAGTAAAGAAATCCAAGACTCGATGGGCAGCATTGCCGACACGGTAAAAGAGGCATCGATCGGACAAAAAGTTATTAAAGTCTATTCTGGGCAACAGCAAGAACTTGAAAATTTTACCGCGGTTAACCAATTTAATCTGCGACAAAACCTAAAGCGTGCCAAAGTGTCGGCCGCGGTTATTCCAGTTACCATGTTGGCGGTTGGACCCGCAATATCGTTGATTTTGTACATATACCTCAACCACTTACGCGTAGGCCCAGAAGCGGCGGGTGATTTCACGTCGTACTTAACTGCTTGT
>CAZOBR010000093.1:0-9268 GCA_964578035.1 uncultured Gammaproteobacteria bacterium | reverse complement strand
TAAAGTGCGAATTGTCTCGCTACTAACACCAACACCGCGAATCTCTTCAATATCACCTCGTGTAACCGGTTGGCGATAAGCAATAATCGACAAGGTTTCCAACAAGGCTCTTGAATAGCGTGGCGGTTTATTGCCACGAAGTTTTCGCAGCCAAGGCGAGTATTTTTCTTTTGACTGATAACGCCAACCCTTGCCAATGCGGCGTAACTCAATACCGCGGTGCTCACATTTCTCTTCCAGTGCGAGTATTACATTTTGAATTTCAACTTTGCTTGGTTGCGCGTCATCCGGAAACAAAGACATGATATTGCGAATACCTAACGGTTCTTTTGCTGCATACAAAGCGGCTTCAATAATATTTTGTAACTCGCTATCGATAGGCTCATTATCATTTTTCTTAACGGTATTTTTGGCCATATTTAAATCTCTTTGTTTCATTTTTTAACGCCAGGTTTAATGGTTACCGATGGCTTACTTTGTTTTGTTATGTGTCTCTTTACGTTAATCTAGTTACGTTAATCTAAGTATTCGAGTCACACTTAGGCTGCACGCTTAATATGAATTGGCGCAAGCGGCTCGTTTTGCACAACAACCAGCATATCGTCTCGAAACAATTCGAGCAGCGCAATAAACGTAACAACAACGCCCATGCGACCTTCTGCTTCGGTAAATAGGTCTTCAAAACGAAGATAATCTTGGCTTTGTAAGCGCTGTAAAATATTCGTCATACGTTCACGCATTGACAACATATCGCGCGAGACAAGCATGTGCTTATTTGCCGCCATGCGATCCATCACGCTTTGGTAGGCTTTGACTAGTTGTTCTAACCCAACCTCAGCTTTAACCTCAGGCGGATTAGGGTCATCAAACACAACACTAGACGCAAAGATATCGCGCTCTAAACGCGGCCGATCATCAAGCCTGTTTGCAGCTTGGCTAAAGCGCTCGTATTCCTGCAAGCGACGTACTAATGCTGCTCTTGGGTCTTCTTCGTCTTCATCGTCTGTTTTAGGCTTAGGCAACAACATACGCGATTTAATCTCACCCAATAATGCTGCCATAACTAAATACTCCGCTGCTAAATCTAAATTAGCTGCACGCATTAACTCTACATAGCCCATATACTGACGCGTAATATCCGCAACTGGGATATTCAAAATATCCAAGTTTTGTTTGCGTATTAAATACAGTAATAAATCGAGCGGGCCTTCAAAACTTTCCAGCACAACCTCGAGCGCATCGGGCGGAATAAATAAATCTTGTGGCCATTCTTGCATGACCTCACCCATCACAACAGCGCGTAAACTCTCAGTATAAACCTGCTCTTTGTGGTTGCCCTGCTCAGACGTTTTTTCTGGCGCAGAACCCGATACGTTGACCTCAGTTTGAGGCTGGGTATCTTGCTTGTTTTTTGAGTCGTTTTTGTCGTTCATTATGTTAGCTTTTAGCGTTTAATGAGTCTTGTTCATGATAAAAAAGTTAATAGTAATCAAGATTCATCGTAGAGCGTACTTGCTCCATTGTTTCATCCGCAGTTTCGCGGGCTTTTTCACAACCATCGGCAATGATATTACGCACTAAGGTTGGGTCTTCAACATAAGGCTGAGCACGCTCAGCAATCTCGTTTTGTTCTTTAAGTAATGAATCGATTAATGGCTGTTTGCAATCAACGCAACCTATGCTGGCAGAACGGCAACCTTCTTCTACCCATTTTTTAGTATCGTTATCTGAATATACATGATGGAACTCCCAAACTGGACAGCGATTTGGATCACCTGGATCATTGCGGCGTACACGCGCTGGGTCAGTGGGCATTGCACGCACTTCTTTCTCAATTCTCTGAGGGTCATCACGCAACGCAATCGTATTGCGATAAGACTTCGACATCTTCTCACCATCTAAACCTGGCAGTTTAGAGGCTTCGGTTAAAATTGCTTCTGGCTCTGTTAAGATTGCACGTCCGCCACCTTCTAAATAGCCAAACAAGCGTTCGTTCTCAGCGTTGCTCAAGTTCTGATTTGATGCCAATAAGGCATGCGCCTTTTCTAAGGCTTCGTGGTCACCACGTTCAGTGTAAGCATTCCGCAGATTGCGATACAACTTAGCACCGCGTTTACCAAGCTTACGAATGGCCTCTTCGGCCTTCTCTTCAAAGCCAGCTTCACGCCCATAGAGATAATTAAACCGTCGTGCGATTTCACGGGTTAGTTCAATATGTGGCACTTGGTCTTCACCCACTGGCACTTGCAAGGCGTGATACAACAAAATATCAGCAGCTTGTAACACCGGATAACCTAGAAAACCATGCGTTGATAAGTCACGCTCTTTGAGCTTGGTTTGCTGATCTTTGTATGATGGCACGCGCTCTAACCAGCCTAATGGTGTCATCATAGACAACAGCAAATTAAGCTCGGCATGTTCAGGAACACGCGATTGAATAAACATGGTAGAACGACTTGGATCCACTCCAACCGCTAACCAATCGATCACCATATCCCAGACATTGTCATTAATTGTGTCGGAATCTTTTTCGTAGTGCGTGGTTAAAGCATGCCAATCAGCTACAAAGAAGTAGCAATCATATTCATGCTGTAATTCGACCCAATTTTTTAATACGCCATGATAATGTCCCAAATGCAAACGCCCTGTTGGACGCATACCCGAGACTACGCGATTAGATTGTCCTGACTTTGATTTCATCTATTTGTATAAATTGCGCCAAACTATTTAGTTCGGAAATTATTTAGTTTAGTCGTTATTTTTGTTCAGCTTAGCTCGTTTTATAGCGAGTAAAACAGTGAGCATAAAAGCTCAGAAATTAAGCCTTTAGTCTACATTTTAGGGGGTTAGAAAACTAGCAATAATCGCGACATAGCTGGCAAACACCACCAACAAAAACACATCTGTTGAGTACATAATGCGAATTATTGTAAAAAGCTAATATCGCCTGCACCTTCACGCACGATTTGAATACTGGAACCATGCCAGTCGATCACTGTAGATGGCTCATTGCTGCCAATGCCACCATCAATCACCAAATCAATGTCGTGCTCGAGCTGCTCTCGAATGTCATCTGGATCAGCCATTGCATTAATACGATCTGGCAAAATTAAACTTGAACTCATAATTGGCTCGCCGAGCTCTAACAATAGTTCAGACACGATATTGTTATCTGGAATACGCACCCCTATGGTACGGCGTTTAGGGTGAACCAAGCGGTTAGGCACCAACCGTTTTGCATTAAGAATAAAGGTGTACGGACCCGGTGTTAAGTGTTTAATGAGTCGGTATTGCTCGTTATCGATTTTTGCAAACTGACTCACTTGCTTTAGGTCATGCGCCACTAAGGTAAAATTATGGTGCCGATCGAGCTTACGTATTCGGCGAATTCGGTCAACTGCACGCTTATCATCCAAATGGCACCCCAAGGCATAACTCGAATCCGTTGGGTAAGCAATCAACCCACCAGCACGCACAATCTCTGCTGCTTGTTTAATTAAACGATGCTGCGGGTTATCACTATGAATGTGGAAGTATTGCGCCATGATTTCAATCAGTATTTAAGCGTCTTTTTAAAGCGATAGTTTAATCAGTTCTTGAAATTGAGAATTTGAGTCTATGTTCTCAATCAAAGTTTTAACTTCATTACGCTGATCAGCCGCAATTTTAGGCAAATGAGTCGGCGACAACTCTGCCAACGGCACCAGTGCAAATAGGCGCTGGCCCATTCTAGGATGCGGCACAATTAGGCGATCATCATTAATTTGGTGCTCACCATAAAATAAAATATCTAGATCAATCGAGCGCGCGGCATTCTGGTTATTGGGGTCGCGCACTCTACCCAACTTGTTCTCGACAGCCTGCAATTGATTCAATAATTCGTGTGCGGCCAGCTGGGTTTGAAACGCGACAACGGCATTGACAAAATGGGGTTGGTCGTCATAACCGACTGGCGAAGATAAATAAAAAGATGAACAGTAGACAGCTTCATTAATCGCCATCTGTTGCAAACATTGACGCGCATTCAGCAATTGCTGAATGGGGTCACCAAGGTTTGCTCCAAGGCCAATCACAGCTTGTGTTGGTGTTGCCACTATTGCTACGAATCAGTTGCCGCAATACGTAAAAACGTATTCGTTTAATTAAAAATGGGGAGTATTGCCACTGTCATCCGATGAAGAGCTATTTTCACCGCCGATATTAATTCGGCGTTTACGGCGAACTTTTACTTTTTTCTGTGTGTCATTACCCGGTGAATGATGTCCATAATCGTCTTTCGGTCTTGCCTCAACAAAACGGCCATCACCACCTTGTGTGTTACGACCCGCACCTGAACGGTTTTGATTTGGTCGACGACCTCGGCCTGGATTATTTTTAGCGCGGCGAGCGCCACCATTATTACGCTGATTAACCATGCCATTGTCGTTAGCATTGGTGCGTTGTCCGCCTCGGTTACGGCCACCACCTCGGTTAGAAGCCTTTTTCTTACGGCCCTGACCCGCTTTGTTTTGTCCACCAGAACGCCTTTGTTGACCTTGAGAATGGTTCTGAACATGGCCATAACCATCATGATGGTTGCTGTGGTTATAGTTAATGCTATTGCCATTCGGCTCATTACTATTGAAATTAGTAGAATCATTGCGTTGACGAGATTGACGCTGATTTTTATACACGTGGCCAAGCTCTGTGATCATTTCTTCGCGTTCGTCTGCATCAACTTCTTGAATAGCTGTCCACCACTCACCAATTTCATCATCGACCTCATGCAACGCAATCCGCAATAATAAAAAGTCATAAGCAGCGCGAAAACGGCGATTATTTAAACTGGTTTTGACCATACGCGGGTTTCGCTTAATCAACCTAAAATGGATATTCCATATATCCAGAATAATTTCTGCTAGACGCCGCGGCACAGCTACGTATTGATTTTGGTCACGCAAGCCATCGTTCATGGCCACACGCCACGCTTGCGACTCTGGCGTGCCGGTGTCCATTAATGTTCGAGCATCGGCACGAACTGGATCCCACATCATGCAGGCAAACAAAAAGGCCGGAATCACTGGTTTGCCAGCGCGCACACGCTTGTCGGTATTCTTCAGTGCGCGCTCTGGCATACCTTCCACATCACTGACCACCAATTGATCGGTGAATGGAAATAAGTATTTAAACAAACCATATTGTCGCAACAACAAATATGTTTCATAGGCTGCGCCACCATGAAATAGCTTTAGCACTTCTTCAAACAATCTGGCCGACGACACATGAGATAACAATTTGCCTTCGTCTTCAATCATCTCAAGCGCTTCGGGTTCCATTTCAAAACCAAGCTTGCCAGCGAAGCGAATCGCCCTCAGCATTCGAACGGGATCTTCAGTAAAACGTTGCTTGGGCTCACCGATACTGATTAACTTGCCTGCACGAATATCCTCAACGCCGTTCATGAAATCGAGTATTTCACCACTCACAGGGTTGTAATAAAGAGAATTTGCGCGAAAGTCTCGACGCACTACGTCTTCTTCAATTGTGCCGTATACGTTATCTCTGAGTAACTGGCCTTGATCACCTTCACTCATTTCATTCTGACCAACTTTATCTCGGTCATTGGCATCCGCTCTAAACGTTGCAACCTCAATAACTTCATAACCAAAGCGAACATGCACAAGACGAAAACGGCGCCCAATAATGCGACCATTTTTTCGAAAGATACTTTTTACTTGTTCTGGCGTCGCATTAGTAGAAACATCAAAATCCTTTGGTTTCTTATCTAAGAACAAGTCTCGAACACAACCGCCTACTAAGTAGGCTTCAAAACCTGCTTCTTGCAAACCGCTAACAACACTTAATGCGTTTTCACTGATGTCGTTATTACTGATTCCGGCTTCTTCCGCCGTTATTATTTTTTTGTCTATCAAGTGATCTCTCTCTTTATGTATTAAGAGTATTGTTTTCAGCTTTTAGGCTGGATAAATGGTTAAGTGAATGGTCTAAAATATATGCTTAGCTCAAGCAATGCCGATTACGTGGTTGCGAGCATTTCGTACAGCTTTATTAAATAATGGCGATCCGTATTTTACAGATAATATTCTTACTGATTTATAATTGGAAATAGGTTGTTTAATAAACAGGTTGCTTAAATTGCGCGCAGATTCATTTGTAATCGTAATCAAACATCCGCCGCATCTCCTAGCAGCTAGCAAAACTGATATATATCGTACGTCCTTAACAAAAAACAAATTGTTAATTTAATTTTTGCTAATGCGTTATCAGCGGTGCATTCATGAGAATCATCTCAGAAAGCACATTCTGCCTAATTTGACGCACACTTACCAGTCTTTTTACTGAGTTTATCGACTTATATTTATCTAATTAAAGCCAGAAATATACGGTACTTAACCACGCGGGTGGTGCTGAGCATGCAGTGACTGTAAACGCTCTCGCGCAATATGCGTGTAGATTTGGGTTGTTGATAAATCTGCATGACCTAATAGCATTTGCACTGAGCGCAAATCAGCACCGTGATTAATCAAATGTGTGGCAAACGCATGACGCAAGGTATGCGGTGACAAGCCTTGAGCAATGCCCGCATTCAAGGCATGCCTTTTAATTAGATGCCAAAAGGCCTGACGCGTCATTGAAGAGCCGCGCGCTGTAACAAATACAGAATCACTTTGTTTTTGCTTTAATAAATCTGCTCGAGAGTTAGCCAAATACCGTTCAATCCAATCTACTGCTTGTTCACCCAATGGCACTAATCGCTCTTTGTTTCCTTTACCAACGATACGCACCACACCCACCTCTAAATTAATTTCAAGCATGGTCAATGCCACCAACTCACTAACACGCAAGCCTGTGGCATAGAGGGTCTCAAGCATCGCCCGATCACGCAGCCCTAAAGTAGTCTCTATTTGCGGCGCATTCAACAAATCTTCAACCTGCTGCTCGCTCAACGCCTTCGGGAGTGGTCGGCCTTGTTTTGGTGATAAAACTTGCGCGCAAGGATCGGTTTGAATCGTATTTTGCCGAATTTGATAACGGTAAAACCGACGCAACGTCGATAACACCCGCGCGCTGCTACTGCCCTTCGCCCCTTCCGCCAGCAACACACTCAATAGTTTTTGCACCTCGGACTGCGTGACATCAAGCAAAGAAACACCATCCAATACAACACAAAAGCGATTCATATCAGAACGATACGCACTCAACGTGTTCTTAGACAGCCCCGACTCCAGCCAAAGCGCATCAATAAATTGGTCAATAAGGTCAGTATTTTCCATCCTAAAATACAAACTAAATAACTGTCATGCCACAATATAGAACATACGCACAAACACAAGACATAAAAAAACCCGTTGGCCTCACACCAACAGGTTTTTTAACAAAATTAGAAAGGAGTCAGCTTAGTTAAGCTTCTCACGAATACGAGCCGCACGACCCGTCAATTCACGCAAGTAGTACAATTTAGCTCGACGAACCGCACCACGGCGCTTAACCGTAACCGAGTCAATTAATGGGCTGTGAGTTTGAAAAACACGCTCTACGCCTTCTCCATAAGAGATCTTGCGTACAGTAAACGCTGAATGCAAACCACGGTTACGCTTAGCAATTACAACGCCTTCATAGGCTTGTAGACGCTCACGGCTGCCTTCTTTAATCTTCACTTGAACTACGACAGTATCACCTGGACCAAAGTCTGGGATATCGTTATTCAACTGTTCGTTGTTAATTTCATCAATAATGTTAGTCATTTTTATCTCCGTTGATACTATTTAGTCACTCGTATTATTACTCGGCTAAAGGAAGTATCTACTTTAGTAAATCGTTCTTAAACTCTTCTAACAGCTCAACTTGTTGCTCTGTTAAATCAATTTTGTTCAACAGCTCTGGTCGACGTAACCAAGTACGCCCCAAAGATTGTTGCATACGCCATTTTTCAATGGCTTGATGGTCACCGCTGAGCAACACATCGGGTACTGCTTGACCATCAAATACAGCAGGCTTAGTGTAATGCGGGCAATCAAGCAAACCCTGCGCAAATGAATCTTGTTGTGCCGATTCATTATTACCTAAGCTATTGGGCAATAATCGCGCAATTGCGTCAATCATTACCATTGCGGGCAGTTCTCCGCCAGATAAAACATAGTCACCAATTGACCATTCTTCATCTACTTGCGAAGCAATAACTCGCTCGTCAATACCTTCATAACGACCCGCTAATAAAATCAGCGACTCATTTTGTGCAAGCTGCATTGCCGCAGCATGCGTAAACCGTTTGCCTTGCGGGCTAAGGTAAACCACTTTAGATTTACCTATCGCGGTATTTTTAGCCGCAGTAATAACGCTAGTCATTACCTCTGGCTGCATGACCATACCAGGGCCACCACCGTAAGGCCTGCGATCGACTGTGCTGTGCTTATCGTCAGCATGATCTCGCGGGTTGTGAATGCTCAGCGATAAAACCTTTTGTTTAACCGCCCGGCTTATCACGCCTTGTTTGGTAATAGCGTTGAACATCTCAGGAAAGATGGAAATAACATGTATGTCCATTTTTACCTCTGTTGCTCAACCATTACTATTGTTAAACCATTTAATCTTCTAAATACAATTAATCTTGTAAGTAAGTAGGATCCCAATCAACAATCATGGTGCCCTGCGTTAAATCAACTGCTTTAACAACTTGATCTGTGTACGGTATTAGCACATCGGCTTTACCGTCTTGGGCGTTTTTACACACCAACACATCGTTTGCGCCTGTTTCTAAAATTGACGTAATTGTGCCAATAAGCATTGCTTCATTTGAAACAGTCAAGCCAATCAACTGTTGCCAGTAATATTCGCCATTTGGCAAATCAGGCAGGTCAGCTTGATTGACCATAATGCGATAGCCATTTAATGCCATCGCTTGGTCTCGGTCATTAACACCCTCTAACTGGGCGACAATTCCGGGGCCTTGTTGCCGACAATTCAAAACCTTAACAGCATTAAGATTATCGTTATTTTTTGCACGCGGTGCTTGCAAATACCACGTTTTATATTGGCTTATGTCTGCTCGGTTACGTGTGTAGGAATGCAGCTTTATCCAGCCTTTAACACCCCATACACCAACGATTTTGCCAAGCTCAACGTTCACCATTTTGCGCTTACTAAAAAGCGCAGAGTATTACTCGGCGGCTTCTTCGGCTGGTGCTTCTTCTGCAGGAGCCTCAGCGTCTTCAGGAGCCTCAGCGTCATCAGAAGCCTCAGCTTCTTCAGCAGCTGCTTCCGCCTCGGC
>CAZOBR010000092.1:0-9275 GCA_964578035.1 uncultured Gammaproteobacteria bacterium | reverse complement strand
CGACGGTGTGATCTTTAACCAATATTCAGACTTGCGCCTTGGGAGTAAAATACTGGCTGAAAGCCGATAAAACTGGCTTCCGATCTCGCTGTAATGCGTTGATGCGCGACTATACTCACGAGGGGCAGAGTCGTCAACAGCTAATGTAAAAAACGTTAATGAAAAGCAAAAAAAGTGTTCAAACAACGTTGGATTTTTACAAAAAAAGCGATCCGACTATTTTAAAACAAATCTAAATGGAATTTACAAAAAAATTGTTAATCCAACGCCTTGAATTTCACCTATAAGACCATTATTAATCAACGCATTAGAAAAACTATTTTTATTTACAAACAATATTATGAGCCAAACTAAAACCCACGCCTTTCAAACCGAAATCAGTCAGCTTTTAGACTTAATGATTAACTCTCTTTATAGCCAAAAAGAGATTTTTCTGCGCGAACTTATTTCGAACAGTTCCGACGCCATTGATAAACGGCGTTTTGCTGCACTTACTGATGCATCTCTTCTAAATGATGAAGAAGAGCTTGCTGTAACGATTACCACCGATTCAGATGCAAAAACACTGACAATCAGTGATAACGGCATTGGGATGAGTCACGATGAAGTGATCGAGAACATTGGTACGATTGCTCGCTCTGGCACAAAAAAATTCATGGAAGCATTGAAATCAAGCAATGATGCGGAAGGTGATGTGAGTTTAATCGGTCAATTTGGCGTGGGTTTTTATTCCGTGTTTATGGTGGCCGACAAAGTTAGCTTAGTAACACGTAAAGCCGGCGAAGATAGCGCTGTGATTTGGGAGTCCGATGGTAAGGGCGAATTTACGTTAGGTGAAACCGAAAAAGGCGATGTCGGTACTGCAATTACCCTGCACTTGCGTGAAGACGAAAGCGAGTACGTGGACGACTTTCGCCTAAAGCATATTATCAACAAGTACTCTGAGCATATTTCTTTACCCATTAAAATGCTGGGTTCAGCGCCATTAGATGAAGATGGCAAACCACAAGAAGATGCTGAACGCGAATTTGAAACGGTTAATACTGGTACGGCAATTTGGGCGCGCGCTAAATCTGAAATCAGCGATGAGGAATATCAACAGTTCTACCAAAGCTTAAGCTATGACATGGAGCCACCGCTTTCGACGCTGCACCATAAAGTAGAAGGTAATTTGGAATACACGTCTTTATTGTTTATTCCCAAAAAAGCGCCGTATGACTTATGGAACCGCGAAACACGCAAAGGTATTAAATTGTATGTGCGTCGCATTTTCATTATGGAAGAAGCCGAAGCCTTAATGCCAAACTATTTACGCTTTGTTAAAGGTGTGATTGATTCAGCTGATTTGCCGTTAAACGTGTCGCGCGAAATCCTGCAAAGCGACCGTGATATTCAAAAAATTAAAGGGCGCGCCGTTAAACGCGTATTAGATGAGCTAAAACGCATTGCCAAAGACGAGCCTGAGACTTATCAAGAATTCTGGAAAGAATTTGGTCAAGTGATCAAGGAAGGCATTGTCGAAGATATGGCCAACAAAGACAACATCACCCCACTCTTGCGCTTTGCCAGCACACATAATGATAACGATGAACAATCAGTCTCACTTGATCAATATGTTGAACGCATGGGCGATGAGCAAGACGCCATCTACTACATTACCGCCGACAGTTACCAAGCAGCAAAAGGCTCACCGCACCTAGAGATGTTCAGCAAAAAAGGCATTGAGGTGTTGCTGCTCAGCGACCCAGTTGACGAATGGTTGGTGAATAGCCTGCCTGAGCACAATGAAAAACCACTGAAGTCAGTCAGCAAAGGTGATTTAGAACTGTCTGATGATGAGAAAAAAGAACAAGAAGAGCAGAAAGAAGAACTGTCTTCGGTTACCGAAAAACTCGCTGAAGTCCTTGAAGCATCCGTGAAAGAAGTTCGATTAACCAACCGCTTAACCGAATCGCCTGCCTGTTTAGTTGCCGATGAAAACGACCCAGGTGCAAATCTAGAACGCATCATGAAAGCCATGGGTCAAGACGCTCCCAGCACCAAGCCAATTTTGGAGTTAAACCCAGATCATGCACTGGTTAAAAAGCTCGATGTCGAAAGCGATTTATTCGCTGAATGGGCGCAAGTACTGTTCGATCAAGCGGCATTAAGCGAAGGCGCACAAATCAAAAATCCAGCGGATTATGTGAAGCGGGTGAATAGGTTATTGGTTAGCTAGTTGTATAGATTTATCACTATCGGGAGCGTTGAGGAACATTATTGAACGCTCCCAATAAACCGCTTTTTGCCCAGAGGGTGATGGTTGGACAAACTTTATTAAGATTCGATTGGCACCATAATTGGTAACACGCCTACGATATTGATCACTCGCTTCATGAGGAAGATTTCCGAAATCAGGAGTTTGTATTTCATGGCGATTTGTTACACACCAGTATTACCCGAGTTTTTATCTGCACCACCCTTCGAAGATGGTTAATTTTCTGACGTGCTTGAGCCAGTCACTTCACGATGGTATTCCTTACACAGTTACAGCTTTTTGTCAGTTGGATTCCCTACTGTACAACCCCAGATAGTTCTGAGTGGATGCTCTCTGTTTAAAGAGAGGTTTAGTCTGGCGAATATTGAAAACAACAAAACCGTAGCGGAACCGTCCCCCCCATTTATAACCGCGGTTATTAATGGGGGGGGATTACGACTCTATTGATGACAGACAAAGTATCATTGACAAATCTGAGCTTCACTCATTTGTTCTGTCCATGACTGTCTTAAATCGGACAGAAAAAATAACAAATAGTGTTGATATTACTTAATTTCGTATTTCCTTTGTTTTAAGCCTCAAATAGCTTATGCAATCATAGTCGTCCTTTTAAATAATCCTTGAATGGGGACAACCATGAACGAAATTAACTACAAATTACTACAACAAATCCATCAGCTTAAGCCAATTATACGCTCCGAAATGATTGGAGTAGGTACCTATCTGCCTGATCAAATTGTCAAATCGGATGATTTAATGATAGAGATTGAGACTGAGAGACAATACGGAATGCCGTATAACTGGATGTCGAAACAAATGGGCATTATTGAGCGCCGCATGGCACCTAGCTCAATGGATCCATCAGAACTCGCCATACGAGCAGCGGAAGATGCGTTTCAGGCATGCCCGGACTTTAACCGTGACTTAATTGATGCCGTTATCTTTTGCGGTATTGAGCGTGACAAACCTGAACCTGCAACAGCACACATTATTCAAAATGCACTGGGTTTAAAGGCGAATCATGTTTTTGACGTTGCCAATGCCTGTTATGGGTTTGTCGATGGACTGAAACTTACCTCATCATTAGTCGAGTCAGGAATGATTAGTCATGCCCTTGTACTCACGGGTGAGGTCACAACCAGATTATTGCGAACGCTTACCGAGAGGCTTAAAAAGGGCGTTTCGAGTAAAGAAGCAAAACATTTATGGGGCTTGCTTTCGGTTGGCGATGCGGGAGGAGCGGTTATTATTGGCCCCTCGAGCACTGGCGAATCGGGCTTTATGACATTCAATCAGCGCAGTGAAAGCCGGCATGTTGATTTATGCCACTACAAATACCAACGAGATGGTTCACTAGATGCTCGGATGAACATGGCGCAAATTGTCGCTAGAGGGTTTCAACTGAACAAGAAAATCTTTGACCAAACCCTGTCGGAGTTAGGTTGGGATGGGGTTGATTGGGCAATAGCACATCAAACTGGCGAAGCAACCTTTAAACAAACCTTAAGCTTACACAGCATTGAGGAACGTAAAGCCATTAAGACTTACCCACACCTAGGTAACATTACCACAGCCACATTGCCCGTGAGCTTTAAAAAGCTGATCGATTCTGGTAACCTAAAAATCGGAGATCGGATAGGCGGCTTGTTTGCTGGCTCAGGGCTTGTTGCAGGTCAATTCGGATATATTGTTTAGTTTGGGAATGAGAACAAGTAATGAGTGTATATTTAGTGCCAGCACTGGCGAGTTTATTATTTAAACTATTTGTATTGGTAACGACAGCAAGGAGGGGGAAAGTTTCAACCTTATTTCTATCGTTAATCTGTGTGTTCGCTATCCATAACGCCGTTGAGTTAATTGGCTACGTTCAGTTTATGAATAATCAGTCAGTCGACGTGATGTTTCGCTTGTATTACGTGGCGACAATTTACTTACTGATGTACGTATTGCTGCACGGACTGGCAATTAGTCGACTAGATAGCACTTATACGACAGCAGCATTAATCGTCGTAGCAACTGGATTATCGTCCTCTGTGCTGTTTACCGATGCCATTATTGTCGGTCAATATGCAATCGGATATTCAGTTACCGCACTCAAAGGCAGCCATTATTGGCTATTTGTCTTGTATGTACTCATTACCCTCTCTTCTAATATAGCCGCGCTTTTATATCGATATAAAAGCGCGGACTCACAATTGGAGTCAATTCGATGTTTATACAGTTTATTTGCGCTTGCCCCGATAATGTTAGCTACCTTATTGGCGACCGCCTTTATAATAGCAACTAATCTGAACGTAAATGCAGCCGGAACCCTTCCAGTTGCAACGGCACTTTTTCTCGCCATTCTGTTAAAAGGAGAATCCAAGCACAAACTTTCTGATATACGCAGATTTTTACCGTTCTCACCTGAACGAAAAATAACTGGCGATATAATGGAACTTGTTGATGCTTATGTGAAAGCTGACAACCAAGCTAATGCCTATAAGGATTTGCACTCAGGCATTGAGCGGGAAATTATTTTTTATACTCTAAATAAATGCAACAACAACATCACAAAAGCGACAGCCATGATGGGGCTGAAAAACCGAAGCACACTCTATTCAATGATGAATCGGCTTGATATTGATTGTCAGCAACTCAAGAAAGAATAAAGTTGTCACCTGTTTGAGAAACTAATAATAAATTAGTGTAAATGAGGAGGCATCAGAGTAACGACGCTTTTACCTCAAACTATGCACAGCAACTAATTACTTATATTCTGTAAATCAATACCACTAGGTTTTTGGAAAACTCTAAGGTCAAATTCACCGATTACGGCAAACAAATGGTCGAATATGTCTGCTTGAATGCTTTCGTAGTTGGCCCAGTTTTTATCATTGCTGAATGCGTAAATTTCAATGGGTAAGCCGCTTTCGGTTGGTGCGAGTTGGCGAGCTAAAATCGTGAGATCTTGATTAATATTCGGATGATTCTTTAAGTACGCCAGCACGTAGGCTCGAAACGTTCCTATGTTGGTTAAACGACGGCCATTTACATATGATTCGTTAACAGAATTGGTTTGTTGGTTATACACCTGTACCTCATTTTGCTTGGCTTCGATATAGTCTTTGATGTAGTCAATTTTCAGATAGCGGCCTAACGCTTCTTGATCACAAAATTCAATTGAGTTTACGTCGATAAAAATTGATCGCTTAATGCGACGCCCCGCTGATTCTTGCATTCCGCGCCAATTTTTAAATGAGTCATTAATTAAACTCTGAGTTGGTACGGTGGTAATCGTGTTATCAAAGTTGCGTACTTTGACGGTGGTTAAACCAATTTCTAAAATATCGCCACTGGCTTCATGCTGCGGAATATCCACCCAATCACCAAGCCCAACCATACGGTTAGAGCTTAGTTGCAAACCTGCTACAAAACCTAATATCGGGTCTTTAAACACCAACATTAGAACCGCTGTCATTGCCCCTAGGCCAGCAAACAGTTTAAACGGTGATTCGCCTAATATCAGTGCGGCAACTACAATCAAAGCGACTATATAGGTGACTAGTTTAGCTACCTGAGCAAAGCTTTGAACCGGCAGTTGTCGTGACCAATTAAGTGAATGATAAATTTCAAGCAATGCATTAATGGTGGCATCAATTATTAATGCCACCATCAGCACCATAACAGTAGCCGCGACAGTACTGATGACAGCACTTGGCATTGAGTAACTAATGAGCGCTTGTGGAGTCAGCTTATAAATCAAATAGGCTGGGACTAAATGCGCTATTCGACTAAACACTTTGTGCTTGATCAAAACGTCGTCCAAATTAGATTCAGTTTTGGTAATCAACTTTGTTATGAATCGAATGAGACCATGCTTTACAACATAAAATGCAATAAGTGCCAGAAGGAATATAGCAGTCATCGCAATGCTGCTTGTTACTAGGTTTTCATAACCTTGCACACCGGGAATATTACGCCCCCACTGTTGAATCAGTTCAAACATAAATTAGTTGCTAATATCGTTAAAAAGGTTTGGTTATCTAATGCGCTTAGAATCGACTACATAAGACATTTATATGGCCTTATATGCAATACTCAACTCTGGCCATTAACACTACTGGAGTTTAGGGCTTAGGGCGTTTGCAACGCCCCGCGCAATGACTCGCTCTTCGTCCGTTGGTATTACTAAGGCTCGAGTCTTACCTAAGCCAATGTTCGTTTGGTTCTGTTTATTGGCATACTGGTCTATCTCAAGCCCTAAATATTCTAGATCTTTAAGTACCATTGCTCGTATTGGCGCAGCGTTTTCACCGATGCCACCGCAAAAAACTAAGGCATCTAGACCACCCATCGTGGTAGTCATCGCACCGATCTCTCGGCGAATTCGGTAAACATAATAATCAATCGCGCGCTTAGCATCTTCTAAATCACTCTCTAACAATTCGCGCATGTCGGAACTGAATCCAGACAAGCCTTTCAAGCCACTTTGCCGATACAAAATCGTGCTGATTTCTGAACGGCCAAGGCCTTTATCCATTAAATACAGTAAAACACCTGGGTCTAATTGCCCGCAACGTGTGCCCATAGGCAAACCGTCGAGTGGTGAAAAGCCCATCGTTGAACCCATGCTTTCGCTATTTTTTAATGCGCACATTGAAGCACCATTACCTAAGTGAGCGATGATGACTTTGGAATCGTTTAATTCAGGCCAATCCTGTTTTAAAACACCTGTGATGTAGTCATATGACAAACCGTGAAAGCCATAGCGTCGAACGCCTTCATCATAATATTGCTTAGGAATGGCAAATACGTCATTGACCCACGGCTGACTACGGTGAAATGCAGTATCAAAACAGGCAACTTGAATAGCATCTGGAAAGGCTGACATAGACGCATGAATCGCGGCTAAATTATGCGGCTGATGCAAGGGCGCCAATGGCACTAAAGCCGCTAGCCGATCGATCACATGATCATCAATTACGACCGGTTGGTCGAACTCAATACCACCGTGCACAACGCGGTGCCCTACTCCAACCACTTTGTGACCTTCGCCATCATGAATGTCCAGCAATGGCTCTAATACATTTAAAATTTCAATCAGTGCAATTTTATGATCAGCAGTACCAATATTTTTATGCGCTTTTTTAGCATCTCCTTTGTGCTGATACTCAATAGAGGCCGCTGGCCCAAGGTTTTCTACTTGCCCAACAATAAGCTCTTCGAGTGATTCACCTTGCAGGTAAACCGAGAACTTTAAAGATGAACTGCCCGCATTAAGGGTAATAATCGCACTCATAAATTACAGTTTATCTTTTTTAAAGCCAGTAGTGAAATGCTGGTTAAAAAACCAATTCAAAACCCTAGATAAACTAAGTGCCGGCCAACCAGAAATTAGCGATTAGGCCTATGCAACATTCGCGACTTCAACCTTAATTACATTCAAGGATGATTCTGGCTTTGCATAACGGCGCAGTTGTTGCTCTAACCGCAGTCTATACTGTTGGTAGTTCTTTTCTTTTACATGACCAAAACCACGAACACCTTGATACAGTTCAACAATTTCAATAGCAAGTTGTCGATTCTGATCGGTCAACGTGGCAAGTAATGTATCAATTGTTAGCTTGAATTCATCGATTAAAGCATACTCCATTTTGCGCTCAGCTGAATATGAAAACACATCAAACAGACCACCGCGTAGGCCTTTTAGTTTGGCAAGTAACTTAAACACTGAAAACATATAAGAACCGAATTCAATCTTACGCGGAGACCCTTTTTTAGATAAAACCGGCGGCGCAAGGTGAAAGCTAATTTTCGGCGTGCCCTCAAAAGTTTGTTCTAGCTGCGTTTTAAAACGACCATCAGTAAACAAACCTGCAACTTCGTATTCATCTTTAATCGCCATGGTTTTATACAGGGCTTTAGCCACAGCTTTACTCAAGCTTAGTTCATCACTTAAGGGCTCACTTGAGTCCGACAAAATCTTTGCCTCAGCTAAAATTACTTTTTCAACCGCCGCTTTGTATTGCTCTGCATAAGCCGCATTTTGATACGCGGTTAACTCTTTGGCTCGGTGCGCAACAATGTCTTGGATACGTTCTAGGGGTGTAAAGCGCTTTTCAATCACGCCAGACGCGTGTTCAACCTCTGCAAGACTAAGAAATGCACGTCGACCCCAATAAAGGCTTGCTGATTAAACTCAACTTTCACACCGTTAAGTTCCAATGCCTTATGTATCGCTTTAGCAGACACTGGCAATAAACCTTTTTGATAAGCATAACCCACCAAAAACAAATTGGTCGCTATGGGGTCACCCAATAAACCTTCTGACAGTTCACCTGCCGCAATAAAATCAGCACTACCCTCGCCAAGTTCATCAGTAATGCTGTTTTTCATCGCTTCGATCTGCATAACCACATCTGGGTTATCAATAAATTCAACGGTGGTCGTCACCGTATCGTTAACCACGGCATGACTCCGCTGATCGTGCATCTTGGCAAGCGCATCATCGGTGGCAGTAACTAACAAGTCCGCACCAAGTACAAGATCTGCATCACCTGCGGGAATACGCACGGCATGAATGTCAGTTTGTTTGTTAGCAATGCGCAAATGACTTACTACCGGACCAAATTTTTGTGCCAAACCAGTTTGGTTCATTGTTGCAACGCCTTTGCGTTCAAGGTGTGCGGCCATAGACAACACCGCCGTTACAGTAAGCACACCTGTGCCGCCAACACCGGTCACCAGCACATTCCAAGGCTGATCAAGAGCTGGTTGTTTAGGTTGAGGCAACTCTAATTCGGATGGTAACTTTGGTTCAGGACGTTTTAATTGAGCATCAGTTACAGTCACAAAACTCGGACAAAAACCATTCACACAAGATAAATCTTGATTACAAGCAGATTGATCAATTTTACGTTTGCGACCAAATTCGGTTTCTTTAGGCACCACAGACAAGCAGTGAGATTTTGCACTGCAATCACCACAGCCTTCGCATACTAAGTCATTAATAAATGCTTTTTGCGGAGCAACAGGC
>CAZOBR010000091.1:0-9332 GCA_964578035.1 uncultured Gammaproteobacteria bacterium | reverse complement strand
GGATTATTTGTAGCGACTATTTACGGACACGGCAAACGGCTCAAATGGCGAGCGAATCAACAGGCGTTAAGGTTGAGTTAGATAAAGGTTTGCGCGAGCGAAATTTTGGTGATTGGCGAGGCCAAAGCTATGACGCTTTTTCAGTTAATCCTTTAGACGATAGCAGCAAGCCACCCAATGGTGAAACCATTGCTGACTTTGAAAAGCGCATCGCTAGGGCTTGGCAGTATATAACTAATACAGCCACACACACCGATGACGACTTATTAGTTGTGACGCATGGACTGGTATGCAAAGCACTGCTTAAAAATCACTTGCAACTTAATGATGAAACGTTAATCCCTACACATTGGGGTAATACTGCGTTGACGGTTGTGCAACAAAAAAGTCCTTGGGTGGTGCAAAAATTAAATTGCGCTGAGCACTTGAGCGATTCACTCAATAAAAGAGCAGATAAAGTTGCACCTGCCTAAAAACAGCCTAATTCATCTAATGAACTCTGGCTCCTTGTTTAAGTAGGGTTTGCTGCACTTGTTTGATATCCACATCCGCAAAATCCGTATTGGTTTGCAATGATATTGCGGCGGCGAAACCACCTAGGCCGCTGCCAACCACCAACACTTGAGTCTGATGAATAATCGGGGTTTCACGTGCCGCTTCTATAATAGTTTGCATCAATTTTCCCTAATATGCGGCAAGCTGACGTTCAACCGCATCGATCGCTTGCTGCTTCCAATTAATGTTTTGGTTCGCCATCGACACATGATGACTGATACTCACAAAGCCGTGCACAATCGCCCAAACATCTAATGCCAACTGATGATTGCGCTGATTTGTTGATTCACCAAGATAGACACCAGCCACGCTAACCAGTTTTGCAAAGGCACGCTTGGCGGCAAGTTCTGCATCAAGTGAGGGTTGGTAAGAGGCATCTCGTTCACCAAAAATAAGGCGATAATGGGCTTCATGGTTTCGGCCAACATCCATATAGGCGGCACATGCATCGATCACAGCTTGCCTTTTTTGTTCAAGGCTTTTTTGCTCAACGGGGCGGGCAGACTCATCGCCAAGCGTATCTGTTTGTTTAGCCATTGCGTCATAAACCAGATTGAACCCTTCGATGTATAGCGCATCCAATATACCTTGTTTGCCGTTGAAATGGCTGTAAATGCCGATTGTTGAGATACCCGCTTCTCTGGCAATTGCGCGCACACTGAGCGATGGAACACCGCCTTTTAAAAACAAGGACGATGCCGCAGCTAAGATGTTCTTTCGAGCATCATTCATAATGTACCGGCACTTACATAGAATTCATTGACAAGCATAACGGTGTTATTCTAATATATAACACTGTTATGCATCAATCTTAATTTCATCGTCGAAGGTAAAACGCTATGAGTATTCAACAGTTAGAAACCGATTATTTAATCATTGGCAGCGGCGCAGTTGGCATGGCGTTTGCCGACACCCTATTAGCTGAGACCGATGCCAACATCCTAATTGTTGATAAACATCATAAGCCTGGTGGCCATTGGAACGATGCTTACCCTTTCGTTACATTACATCAGCCATCTAAATTCTATGGTGTTAGTTCAAAAGAGCTTTCCAGTGGCGAGAAAGACCAAGTCGGCCTAAATAAAGGTTTAATGGAATTAGCCAGTGGCGCAGAAGTAATGAGCTACTTCGACCAAGTAATGAGACATCAACTCTTACCTTCTGGTCGGGTGCAATATTTCCCCGTTTGCGAATACACGGGCGACGGTGCGTTTCACTCAATACTGACAGGTGACAAATACCAAGTCAGTGTGAAACGTAAAATCGTTGATGGCACCTATTTTAAAACCTCGATTCCTGCCACCCACAAAGTTAATTTCTCGATTGACGACGGCGTGCAGTTTGCGCCGTTAAATGACTTACCTTTACTGGCCGAGCAGCGTGACGGCTATGTGGTCGTTGGTGGTGGAAAAACTGGCATTGATGCTTGCCTCTGGTTGCTGCAAAACCAAGTCAACCCGGATGATATCACCTGGATTATGCCACGCGATGCTTGGTGGATAGACCGTGCCAATATTCAACCGTCCATCGAATATTTTGAAGCGGTCGCGGGTGCACAAGCTGCGCAACTTGATGCTATTGCCAACGCCGATTCAATTCATGATTTATTTGATCGCTTAGAAGCATCAGGCGTGTTGTTCCGTCTTGACCCTGATGTACGCCCCAGCATGTTCCATGGTGCCACCGTCAGCCGTGACGAAGGTGCACTATTAAGTAAGATCAAAAACGTAGTGCGGCTTGGTCGCGTTACGCATATTGGGCAAGACACAATTGCACTTGATCAAGGCGAGATCAGCACGTCAACTAATCATTTACATATTGACTGCTCTGCGCGTGCCGTGCCGGTTACCGAGACTTACCCTGTGTTTGATGGTGACACAATCACGGTGCAAACCGTACGCTCATACCAGCCTGTGTTTAGCGCGGCGTTTATTGCGCACATTGAAGCGAACTACGATGACGAAGCACTGATGAATGAGATATGTCGAGTGGTAGCACTCCCCAATCACGATACTGACTGGCTGGTCGGCATGGCGCAACAAATGAAGAATCAATACCGTTGGGCACAGGAAAAACAATTACGTGGCTGGTTGATGGAAAATCGACTCGACGGCTTCACCAAACTGATGACACCGGATGAAAATACCCCGCCACAACATTTACGGTTGCTTGGCAAAATGAAAGAAACCGTACCAGCCGCGCTGGCTAACATTCCTAAGTTAATGCAAGAAGTCATGACTATTCGTGCGACAGATGCTTGATATCCATCTCAGCCTATCGTAAAACCAATAGACTAACGAATCCCTAGATATACCCACGAGGTGCCGTATGCAACAGTTTCAAACCAGTAAAAGTAATTTAACCGATTCGCAAATCATCACTGTTGATGAATCAGCACCATTGAGTGAAGGCCAAGCACGATTAAACGTTGAACGCTTCTCGTTTACCGCCAACAACATTACCTATGCCGTAATGGGCTATCAAATTAAGTATTGGGACTTTTTTCCAGCGAACCAAGCGCAAGAACAATGGGGCATGATTCCGGTGTGGGGTTACGCCGTTGTCTCTGAGAGTAAACACCCAGACATGGCGGTTGGAGATCGTTTTTTTGGTTATTTCCCACCCGCTCACGAACTCATTGTAAAAGCAGAAAAAGTCTCTGAAATGGGCTTTGTGGATGCCAGCGCACACCGCGCTCACCTACCTGGCACTTACAATGGTTATCGCCGCGTCAAATCTGACTTTAAACAGGCTGATAACGAATTTATGATGCTTTACCCACTGCACATCACAGCGTTCGCTATTCGCGCAATGCTACAAAAAGAAAACTATTACGGTGCTAAACAAGTATTGGTTATTAGTGCATCCAGCAAAACGAGCACTGGTTTAGCCTATGCACTTGAACAAGATAACATTTCACCGAGTGTGGTCGGCTTAACCTCAGCTCGCAATGTCGATACCGTTAAAGGCATGAACACCTACGATGCCGTGTTTGATTACGATTCAATTGATCAGATTGATGCCAGCAAAGCCACGGCAATTGTTGATATGTCCGCCAATGGCGAGCTGCTTGGCAAACTGCATAAACACCTTGGCGACAATATGAAATTCTGCAGCAATGTGGGCTTAACGCATTGGGGCGAATTTGCACCTAACCCCGATATTAACCGCGAGCGCAGCGAACAATTTTTTGCACCAACGCATATTGCCGAATTCGCCCAAAAAGTTGGACCCAAAGAGTTCAATAATATCACCAATCATTTTTTGCAATACACCATCGGCCGCAGCCAAGAATGGCTAAAGATGACCGACGTCGATGGATTAAACGGTTTAAGCAACTATTACCCACAGGTGTGTGATGGCAGCTTAGCGGCGAATATTGGCCTAGTTGTGGTGATGTAAAAACAATTAGCGAATAATTGGATAGCCTAAGTTCAGCTGCACTATGGTAATTGCATAAAGCAAAAAACCCGCTGCCAGCCCAAACATGCAAAGCTTGCGCAGTGCTGTTGGCAACCTAATAAAATTCAATAAATGAAGGGCTGCCAGTACCATCATAACGCCGGTAAGAATAGACACACTACCCCAAAAACTACCAAGATGACGCAGGCCGTACCACGCAGCGTTCCATAGGCCACCTGCTAATAGCGCCCAGGCAATGTACTTATTGATCCTGCGTGTACCCAGCAAAGCAATAACACTGAGCAACAAAATAACAGCGATAACAATACCCATAATTTTTCTTTTTGTTTTTTCTTTTACAGTTAACTAACTAATTCAAAATTGGTTTCAGAAACGCGCGCAAGCAACCGTTTTAATAATAAAGCTGACACCATTGTCAAACTTATCAGCATTGCTAACCACATGCCTTTGGCACCTTCAAAGCCAGGCCACCACTGATAAAATGCAAGACCAATACCGAGCGGTAAACCTAGCAGCAAAAATGAAAAAACCTGATATTTAGGTGGGCTGGCGGTATCGTGATAGGCACGTAATGCACAAATCACCGCAACTTGTAAGCAATCCGGAATTTGAAATATGGCACCAATAATCAACAATACGCTGGCTAATTTAATCACCTGTAGATCATCACTGAATAAGGTAACCAGCGGCTCATTGAAAATGAGAAAAACACAGCAAAAGAGCAAAGCCACGCAGACATTAAAAGTGGTGCCTACTTTAATTGTGTAACGCGCGGCATCAGGGTCTTTTGCACCAAGAAACTGCGACGCACGAATCGTCACGCCTTGCCCCAAGCCCATGTAAAACATGAAACTCATCGATGCAACAGTTATCGCGACTGCATGTGCACCCGCATCTATCGCACCAATTGAGGCAATCATAATGCCGGCGCCAGAAAACATACTGAGTTCAATAACAATAGACAAACCTATCGGCAAACCCAGTTTAAACGTTTTAACAATGGTATCGCGGTGCGGTTTTTCAAAGTTCGTAAGCAACATTTTCGCACGCGTTTTCTGATGTAATTTAAGTACATAACAGGCAGATATAAACATCAACCACACCAACAACACCGTTGCCCAAGCACAGCCAACGCCGCCTAATTTTGGAAAACCCCAAAGCCCATGTACTAACACATAATCAAGCGGAATGTTCAGCAAAAACGCGGTAAGGTTAATCCAAAAAACCACCGCGGTTAACCCAATTCCTTCCAGCGTGCCACGCGCAGCAGGAATTAAACACATTGGCAATGCTGCCAAGCTAATCACAAGTAGATATTCTTGCGCGATTAAACCCATACCTTCTTCAAATGGCGCAAAACCAAATGCCCAAGAGGTAATCAAAATGCTCACCATTCCGATCAAGCCAAGCACAGAGCACATCCACACTGACTGATGAAGCTGGTGCTTAACACCATCATCACTGCGCGCACCAAACTGATTTGCCACCAAGGGTTGAGTAGCGAAACCAATGCCCATAAACAATAGAATTACCAAGTGCCAAGCATTGGCACCAAGATTCATACCAGCCAGCTCAGTGGTACCAACTTGACCTGCAATCAATACATCAGTGGCGCTCATACCTGTCACGGCAAGCTGCGCAAGTGACACTGGCGCGGACAATCTAACAAGGTTTTTTATTTCACTGATAATCACAATACAATAGTAGCCTTAAAGCTACTCGCTGGCAGTAGAAATCAAATAGTAAATATCGAATCGCGGGCAAGTGATCAGCTCGCGTCTGTTTGAATCCGTGCTCTAGTTAGCAGGATTAGCTAATGTGGCGGCAATTAATTTCTATATTTTACGATTAAAACCCAGTTTGCGTAAGTAAACTTCGAGCGGTTTTAAATAGCGCTCATCCGATGCAAAGCCAGGCAATAAGATAATCGGCAAACTATCTTGTGTCGCTTTGTGCTCAAACAAGCCCGACGCAAATGAAAATGGCATTGACGCAACATCTAGAAATGCGCGCGACTCGTTAAGTATCTTATACGCAGCCGGTGGCGCAACTGGATACGGTGCATTTTTTAGCTCTATCAGACTTAGTTTCAGGCTTAGTGTTATCTGGCTCAGTCCGATTTCGACAACTCTTCAAATTCAAACGTGGGTTTTACATCATCAAAATATTGATCGAGTGAAACTGGCTCTCGTGCTAAAAGCACATTAGGGAATGTCGCCTGCTCAGTTTCTGTTTGCGCTGTCCAGCGTTCATGGTCTTTTTTTAAAAAACTATCAGAATAAATCGTGCCGAAAATAACCAGCATACTCAACGCTGACCACATCCATTTACTGCGGCTGCTTAAATAGGTCGAATAGCTTAACGTTGCAAACACAAATAATGCGCCAATTACAAAATACACAATACTAGAAACGGCTTGACCGACAACAATGGATTGCAAGTTAAACCTAAATATACTCAGCATGGAACCCACAAAAACAGAGAAAATACTGACCAAACAAATCAAACCCCAGTGCATGCGGAAATTACTTTGACCACGCACTAGCTTACTAATAAAACCGAAGAACATAGCCCATATCAACAATAGCAACAAAGAACTAAATATACTCACGGCTGCTTCGGCTAGATCGTAAGGTTTATTGCTAAAGGCCCATGACCAAAGGGTGACCAGCAACAAGGTAAATACAGTTAAACCGACAAACGACGAAAATGATGAAAAATGGTTGCGCAGGCCAAACCATCCAGAGCGGATCACTGTTGGGTCAACCGCGGTAGCAACATCTACAATAGTTAGCGTGGTATCACCAATCTGTATTTCTTCGCCCAAGCGATACTCTTGACCGCCTTGCTGAACAGGTTTGCCATTAAGTAAACTCCCGTTAACGCTTGTGCAATCTGTAAGAACTAGGCTACCGTCATCATTTAACGACAAAGTTAAATGATCGGCATCAATGTAGCTGTCTTGCAGCACAATATCATTATTCCACCCACGCCCAATGCTCAATGGGCCTTTGTTTGATGATAATGAAATTCGCTCAAATCGCTGGTGGTGTTTGTGACTTATTTGCACCACGAGTTTTAAATGCTTATTCATAGTGAGCGCTCCACAAACTTACGATTGAGCAACTGAATTTGATCGCGTTCGGCGCCTGCAATAGACAGGTGTGAAGAGAATGATTGATCATTGCTAATGCGTTCAAAATACAACAGGGAATCATATAAATTCGGCAGTTTTTTGTACGCCCTCACACAAGTCGTAAGCCGGTGATAGGCACTTTCTTGCTTAACTTCTTTATCAGATTTTAAGAAATCTACATGACACTGATAGTTAGTAGCGCTGCGATAATTTGCACTATTATCAGCACGCAGCTGTGTACTGATAGTGCTGGAAAATTGCAACGGATTTAACTTGAGTGACTGTTTTTTAGAAAAACTAAAAAGTAATTGCCCAGTATTCAAACTGCGGCTCAAGTACACTGAGTTTCCAGCACGGCAATTCTTTGATGCACGCTCGATAAAGCGTTCTTTATCGTTGTCGTTAGTGTTGCCCCAGCATTGAAAATCTTTGCGTATTTCGCCAAACAGATCTTCATCAGAAAACGTTTCTGTCGCCCAATCATTATCAATCAATTGCTGCAAACGAGGTCGTTGCCATTGTTTAATTTGGTTGGCTAATTCTGCTTGATACGACTCTTGCGGGATTGAGCGCGCTGCACTCACCAAATTAACGGCTTTGTCTGCTGGCACTAAAAAGCTTAATGCCGCGCCTGCCGTGGCGACATTGACGCCAACGACTTCGCCACGCTTGTTTAACGCAGGACCGCCACTCATACCAGGGTTTAAGCTACCAGAAAAAAGTACTTGTTCGTTATAGCTGTGTTCAACCATGCCATTGTTAGGCCCAGGTACTAAGCTAATACCATAATCACGCGGGTTACCAAGCGCATAGACGGTTTCACCTTTGCGCATACGTTGCGACGCAAATTTAAAATAACGTGGCTCTGGTTTTGATAAACGCAGCAAAGCCAAGTCATTAACAACATCAAAGTCTAGTAAATCTAATTTACCAATCTCACCATTGTGAGATCGATACTTAATCTGGTGTGTTTCAGGGGACTGAACGAAGTCTGAGACAACATGGTAATTGGTAATGAGCAACCCTGTCGCCGACACTTGAAACCCTGAGCCAATGGAAGACTTGCTACCTGCTTGCGGCGAAATAACACGTATTTGATAGACCAAATCATAATACTGTGAAAAACCGGTCTCTAATTCTTTGGGGACGTTGGGAGATACTTGCAAATCCGTTTCACCTTCTGCAAAGGCAGGCAACGAGACGCCAAAAAGGCTAATCGCCATAACGATAAATGCACACCAGAGCTTCAAAAAGTAGCGCAACAAAATTAGTTTTTTCAATTTAGTAAACCCAACATTAGATAAAAGGTCCATCGAATCACAGACTCTAACATTATCTTTGTGTTTAGAGAAAAGAGATCGCGATCCTAAACTTACAGTAATAAGTTTTTGGCAAGAAAAACGTCAATAGCATGGTCACCATATAAGCACGTTAACGTCATCAATAGTTAATTCTAATTTGGGTACATCATGAAAAAGTACAATGATCTTCCGTCTTTTCTAATCTCGCTTGTGATTCTTGGCAGCGCGGTATTTGCATTGCTAATCAGCAATGCGCAGGCACAAGCACTGCGGCCGAACACCGTTTCTAATTCTGATTTCATCGAGTTACTGCAAAATGCTGACCCCATTTTTGTTGAAAATTTTATTATCAAACTTGATAAACAGTGGCAACCCGAGCTGATCCCAATGGTTTTAGAGACCATGTCATACTCATCATCAAGCTATGTCAGCAATCGGCTTAATGAGCTACTGATCAACAAGACTGGTGAAGATCTGGATGATATAAACGATTGGTACGCTGATATCTGGAACAAACCTGAGGCGCGTGCTGAGGATTATGGCGACTTTAAAGCATCACTATATCGTTTAATCGACCCACGATTTGAAACCTACTTCCGTGGCCGACAAGACAGCGCACAAATTCGTCTTGATGAAATACGCTGGGGTGGCGTTGCGCAAGACGGCATACCACCATTACGCAACCCTGAGATGCTGAATGCCGATGAAGCGGATTACCTAGACGATGATAATATTATCTTTGGTGTCGATATTGGCGGCGATGTACGTGCTTACCCTAAACGTATTCTTGCCTGGCACGAAATGTTCACAGACACGTTTAATACTAAGACAAAAGATGGCAATCAATCGGTGGCAATCGCTGGTGTCTATTGCACACTTTGTGGCTCGGTGGTTATTTATAAAACTGAACACAACGG
>CAZOBR010000090.1:0-9546 GCA_964578035.1 uncultured Gammaproteobacteria bacterium | reverse complement strand
TATCTGACGATAAGTTTGTTTTATCCTCATATAAATCAACCGCATAGCGGTATATAAATTTACATTCAAACAATCATATACACTTAAAAATAACCACCAATTCTGCGCAATGATAGTCGTTTTGAACTAAGTCAGAGAGCCTTAGCCTAACTATCATCAAGCCATGGATCACCTTTTCTCAGCAAAATAAACAGCTGCATAAATAACTTAATGTCAGACAAATACCACATTCTTTATTGGCGCGAAATTCCATCCATGGTTAAAGCCAAAATTGGTCGCAAACGGCTTTCGGCACCATTATCAAATCGCTTTATGGAAGCCATTGATATGGCCGCGATGCGCGATGGAGAGACTGACACGGATGCCTATTTAGAGCATTGGAAAGCGTCCGAGAACTTTGATATTGAAGGTGACCCGCAAGCTTGTTTAGATACGGTTGCTGCGCGCCTTGAAGCTGAATATCCGCAAGACCGCTTGATCGCTATCGCCAAAAATGGCGGCGTAATCGAGTAGCTCATCATTTTCCCAACGCGTCCGCAGCTGTCATCAACAGCGCAACTAAGAGCGCGTTCGACTAGTCCGTGATGCGATTGGATCATCATTTAATTTAACGTGGATAGAAGAACCCGTGGCAGCTCATGACCTAGAAGGCCATGCCACTGTTACTCAAAAATCAGTAACGCCCATAGACTCTGGCGAAACAGAATACTCATGCTTTGGTAATACATACTTAAAGCCAAAGCCTGCGACGTATTAATGCCAGACTTACAGCGTATCGGTGGCTTATCAGAAATGCTCAAGGTCGCCGCTATCACCAGCGCATATTTTTACTGAGCAAAGTCTATGCATTGCAGGCGGCGTAGCAAACTGTATTGCACTGGAGCACATGCCTTGGTATAGCCTTTTATTTAATGAACCGATGGAAATTAATCAAGGTAAGATTGATATACCTCAACGACATAGAACCGGTTTTACGTTTAAGCAAAAGGTCGTGGATAAATACCGATTAAATTAATGGCTTAGTAGCGGTTTAAAGCTTGCCTAGTTTAGTCAGCAACTTACATTCACAGATAGATTGTTCATAAAAAAAGCGCCATGCTTGCACTCGGCGCTTGTTAATCCAATATTGGAAAAAGAGTTAGCTCACATTTGAATCTGGGAAGCTGGACTTTTTCGTTTCCATAAATTCAATCAATGCTTCATCAATTGCCTCATCTAACTTAGGCGGCTCGTACTCGTTCAACATTTCTTTATAACGTTTATTGGCGAGTGTTGCTGTATCAGGTGAACCCGCTTCTGTCCACGCTTCATAACTATTGTTATCTGCAATTTCAGAGCGGTAAAAAGCATTTTTAAAGTTTTTCTGTGTGTGATCACAACCCAAGAAATGTTGGCCTGGGCCGACATCCGCAAGAGCGTCCATCGCCTGACCATTGGCGCTCATATCAACCCCTTCAGCGGCTACGCGAATCATGCCTGCTTGATCGGCATCCATCACAAACTTCTCATAGCCCATCGACAAACCACCTTCTAACCAACCTGCGGTATGCAGCGCAAAGTTAACCCCAGCTTGCAGCGTTGCATTCAAGGTATTCGCGGCCTCATAAGCGGCTTGTGCGTCTGGCAATTTAGACGCAGTAAAACCACCACCACTTCTAAACGGCACACCTAAACGACGTGCTAATGCACCACCGATGTTCATCACTTGTGCTGCTTCTGGTGAGCCAAAGGTAGGTGCACCCGATTGCATTGACATTGAGCTCACAAAGTTACCGTAGATCATCGGTGCGCCTGGTCGAATCAATTGCACCAGCGTCATACCCGCCATACCTTCTGCAAAACTTTGCGCAGCAACACCCGCAGCTGATACTGGTGACATTGCGCCCGCTACGATGAATGGCGATACCATCGGTGCTTGATTGTTGCGCGCATACACTTTTAATGCGCCAGTCATCGTAGCATCAAAGGTCATTGGTGAGTTCGCGTTAATTAAATTCACTAATACGCAATTTTGATCGACAAACTCTTCGCCAAACACAATTTTGGCCATGCTTACGGAATCTTCCGCGCGTAATGGGTGCGTTACTGAACCCATAAACGCTTTATCGGAATATTTAATATGACTATAGACCATATCGTAATGACGCTTATTAACGGGCAAGTCAACTGGCTCACAAATCGTACCACCAGAATGGTGCAAGTTATCTGACATATATGCCAGCTTTACGAAATTACGAAAATCTTCAATGGTGGCGTAACGACGCCCGTTGTCCATATCGTACACAAATGGTGGGCCATAGGCGGGTACCAGCACCATATTGTCGCCACCAATTTGCACATTGCGCGCGGGGTTACGTGCGTATTGCGTAAACTCACGCTGCGCTGTTTTTTGAATAATCTCGCGGCACATACCACGCGGAAAGTGCACACGCTCGCCGTTAATTTCAGCACCGGCCTGACGAAACAAATCGATTGATTCTGGGTCTTCCAGAAAGTCGATACCGATTTCTTCTAGAATGGTATCTGCATTGTGTTCAATCGTTTGCAGACCTTCCTCGTCAAGAATTTCGTAATACGGAATTTTTCGTTTGATATACGGCGGTGCTTTTGGTTCGTTTGACTCTTGCGAATTGCCACCTCTACGCCTTCTACGTCTTTCTCTAGCCATGGTGTTTGCCTCTTATTATAGGTGTTAATTTCGTTGTCGACGTCGACGGTTTCGCTGCGACTGTTGTCCTGCCACAGGGGACACAGAGAACTTCATGCCGTCGACAAAATATTCTTGGAACTTGGGTTCGTTTGCACTTTCTATTTTATTAACCTTACGAACCTCTTCAATGATGCGCGTGCGTTCTCCAACATCGAGTAACGCTTTAGTTGCACCAATACCTGCGGCGTTACCGACCGAATGAATTTGGCTCTTAGTCGCACCTGGGATTAAGTCTAGATCAGCCACATAATCTGAATCTAAGTGCGACCCGAATGCGCCCGCTAACAATACGGTATCTAGCTGAGTCACTTCTAGATAATCCATCAACAATTGTACGCCCGCAAACAATGCGGCTTTGGCTAATTGAATCGAACGCACATCAGTTTGCTCAACGTATAAAGAATGCTCGCCCTGCTCGACCAGCAAAAAGCGAGCTGTGTTATCTACGGTATCAAAACGCTCAGGGGCACGACTTTGCACAAACAAACCGCCTTTATCAATCAAACCTGCTTGCGCGAGTTCAACCATGACTTCAATAATACCCGAACCACAAATACCAATGGCGCGATGCCCATCTTGTTTAAATTCAGGCGTATCAGACCAAACGTCAACACCAATAATTTTATAACTGACTTCCAAGGTTTCGGGGTTAATTCTAATGCGTTCAATCGCACCGTGCGCAGCACGCATACCCGCGCTAATTTCGGCACCTTCAAATGCCGGACCAGTTGGAGAGGACGTTGCGTATACCACACCATCTTTGGCTAACATGATCTCCGCATTGGTACCAATGTCCACCAACAAAGCAGTTTGCGATTGCATGGTTTCTATTTCGCTTAAATATGCGGCAGCGGTGTCTGCACCTACATGGCCTGCTATTAATGGTAAGAAAGCAATGCGAGTGGCTGGGTATAAATCAAGATTGAGTTGCGCCGCATCCACTTGCATCCAGCTGCGCTGAGTCACAGTAAAAGGCGCTTGACCAAGCGGCACAGGGCTAATGCCAAAAAACAAGTGATGCATGATTGGGTTGCCGACTAATACCACTTCCATAAGCTGATTGGCCGTGGCCTGCACTTCTTTAAACGCGGCATTAATCATCTCTGAGAGCTTTTCTCGCACCGCGCGAGTCATGTCGGCGTCACCGCCTTTGTTCATCATCACATAAGAAACGCGACTCATTAAATCTTCACCAAAGCGAATTTGCGGGTTCATCGCTGAGGTGTCATACAAGGGTTCACCCGTTGTTAAATCGAACAAATAAATCGCTAACGTGGTTGAACCAATATCAACCGACACGCCAATTAGACGTGGCGCTTGCTCACTGTTTGTTGGGTATGCAGCAACCACTACATAGTGATCTCGGTCACTCTCTTTTCTAACAGCGACTGTGAGGTCGTTCTTAGCCTCGGCAATAATATCTTGCAAAGTGGGGAGTAAATGAAAGCTGATAGAGGCATCAAAACCTTGCTCTGCTAGACGCGCCAATACGTTTTCACTCGCCGATGGGTTATCGTCCATCGTGGCTTCAGCCAATTGAACGTCGGCCATTTGAAATGGGCTGTTCAACGAATAATCACGCGCTGCATTGCTCTTATTGATGTTCGTCAGATGTTCTTGTGACGACTCTGGAACATCAATCACCACATCGTCTTGCACCTGAGTACGACACGCTAAGCGCATGCCGTGGTAGCGCTTAATGCGGCTCGCCATACGATCTTCTATTTCGGTAATTGGCGATACCGAATTAGACGAACATTCAATACCATGTTTCGGGTGCGAACCTTCACTGATTCGAACCCAGCATTGACGGCAATTACCATTGCCACCACACAGCGAACGAATTTGCACACCCGCATCAAATGCGGTGCTGAGTAAATTTGCCCCTTCATCCACTTCTTGTGAGAGACCAGAAGGCATAAATACGACTTTTGTCATGCGCTGCAATCTCTCTTAAAGTCGAAATACTTGTGTTTGCGAGTAATCATAATTAAAGAACGATATCTAAGGTCAAATAAATCAATCGTAGTAGTCACTTTGTTTGGCAGCAGCAGGCAATTGATAATAATCGCCTTTTTCAGCCACATAAATGTGACCTTTGTCATCCAAGCCAACGGTGTTGTTCATGCAACCAGCGGTCAGGCTCATGTATTGATTTTCATCATTGCGCCAGAACATTTGCGAACCGCAATCAGGGCAAAAACCATGGCGTGCGCGTTCAGTCACATAAAACCACTTCGGCTCACCTTCAATCGTGATATCACTCAACTCCACTTGGCAGGCCGCCATAAAGTGACCTGTTATACGGCGGCAACTGCGGCAATGGCAATACCAAACGTCACGCACATTATGCGCATCATAAGTGATATTGCCGCATCGGCAAGAACCGGTAGATGAGTGATTGCTTGTCATGATCGAGTTCGCTTAATTAACCGCGACGACGACGGCGACGACCTTCTCGACCACCCTCTTTAGCCTCACCTTCTTTGGGTGGTTCACGGTAATTGGTAATCCAGTTTTCGCAGTTGGCATCATTGCCTTTTAATACATCAGCCGCATGCACCGACTGCACCAAACCTGGGTGCAGCGGATTGACAATTGCTGATGTCATACCTGAGGCAATCGCCATCGGTAAAAAAGCATTATTGATGCCGTGTCGGTTAGGGATACCGAAACTAATATTGGAAGCACCACAGGTTGTATTCACACCTAATTCGTTACGTAAACGACGCACCAATTCAAATACTTGATTACCTGCTTGACCGATGGCACCAATTGGCATCACTAATGGATCAACCACAACGTCTTCCGGTTTAATACCATAATCTTGTGCGCGTTCTACAATGCGTTTGGCTATTTCAAAACGAACATTCGGGTCTTCCGAAATACCTGTTTCATCGTTTGAAATAGCCACAACTGCCGCACCGTATTTAGCAACCAGCGGCAATACACGCTCCATCACTTCTTCTTCCGCAGTTGTTGAGTTAACCAGTGCACGACCTTCGTAGGCCTCAAGACCCGCTTCTAATGCTTCAATGATAGAAGAGTCAATACACAGCGGCACATCAACTACCGCTTGAACACGACGAATAGTTTCTGCCAAAATTGCGGGCTCATCTGCCAATGGAATGCCAGCATTGACATCCAACATTTGCGCGCCTGCTTGCACTTGCGCAATGGCATCAGACTCCACACGACTGTAGTCGCCTTCTTTCATTTCAGCCGCAAGAATTTTACGACCCGTAGGATTGATTCGTTCACCGATCATGATGAATGGAGCATCAAAGCTGATAACGACTTCTTTATTTGGCGATGATAAAACTGTTCTTGTCATGACGATTACCTTTGGTATTTTTTATGGTTATATTTTTCAATTAGTTTATTAACTGTTAGCCTTCAGGTGCCCAAGCTTTACGGCCTTCTAACACACCTGAGTCTTTGACAATTTCTTGTACAAACTCTTCTTGCCGATAAGCCATCACGTGCACACCGCTAACGCCTTCAACTTCTTTGACTTGCTGCATTAGCTCAACGCATATTTTTTGGCCTTCGCGCTTTTGATTTTCCGCGCCTTCTAAACGCTTAATAATGTCTTTAGGAATATGCACGCCGGGTACATTTGACACCAACCAACGCGCCGTTTTTGCCGACGCCAAGGTGCCAACGCCTGGAATAATAAACGCACGCTCGGCCAACCCCATATCAACCGCACGTTTCATCATGTCTTTAAAAACTGGCATATCGAAACAATATTGTGATTGAATAAACTCAGCGCCTGCGTCAATTTTTTTCTGTAACTGCAACACGCGGCTTTGCACTGGCGGCATAAAAGGATTAATACTCGAACCAGCGAACATCTTTGGCGCAACCTCTAATTTACGACCACTTAAAAAAGTAGACTCATCCCGCATTTTACGAATCGTAGTCAGCAAGGAAATACTGTCTAAATCAAACACAGGTTTGGCTTCAGGGTGATCGCCCGCCGAAACATCATCGCCGGTTAAGGCAAGCACATTACAGACACCCATCGCCGCGGCGCCCAAAATATCGCCTTGAATCGCAATACGGTTTTTATCTCGGCAAGAGATTTGCAAAATAGGCGAGTAACCAATGTGCGACAACAAAGCGCAAACCGCGACGCTTGACATATGGCAGTTAGCGCCTGAGCCGTCGGTAGCATTAATTGCATCAACCACGCCATCAAACAATGCTGCACGACGATACACTTCGTCAGGCTCTGCTGAATCCGGTGGTGCAATTTCACTAGTCACCACAAAACCACCCGAACGCAGTACACGCTCAAAGCGCCCTTGCGATACGTGCCCTTCTATAACGGGTAATGGACTACCCGGCTCATCAACAAACGGGTGATGCGATAGGTCATTCATTTGCCACTCACCTCTACTTTAATAACGCTTAATTTTTTGTCGTGCCGTTCTTTGGCAATACGCAGCCAAGCACTCGACCCCAACCTCGCTTTGTCTGTGGCAAATTGCAGGCTATGAATTTTATCGCTGCCTTGCATCCGCGATGCGCCATCCCAAGCTTCTACCCAAACGCATTTCATCTCTGGCTTGACCTCACAGTTACCATTAGCGCGCACACCACCACAAGGACCATTGCGAATCGTTTTTGGGCAGTTCATTGGGCAGGTCATGCCAGTGTTAGACAGCACACAATTGCCACACATTTTGCAGTCGAACATGGCGCCTTTCAGCTTCTTTTCCACCCAAGTCATTGGCGCATCTAATCGGCCACCAGAGAGCCGACTTAAATTATCCATCAAAAAAAGAATAATTGGCTCAACAAAATTGTAGAAGCGTTCGTACGAGGCCGAATGGCGAGTGGCAAAACGTCTTGCTCTATACATGGCTAACTCCAACGTCGGTTTTGATTTGTTTTACCGTATTAATCGCTTGAACGACTTCCACCGGCAACTTGCCAATCAATGGTTTAATACCATCAATACCTACGTATCGATAAACATAGTTCATGCCAAACGCGTCTGCGTGTTTTTTTGCCAGCGCCTGTAGCTCTGCATTTTCTGTTTGAGCCAGATACACAATTTGTTTGTAATGACGAAAATACTCATCGAACAACTCAGGAAAGCGATCTAAACCAAGGCCTTCAACCACTAAGCGTTGAAAATGCTTAACTAAGTAATCGGTTACAAAAAAGCTGCCTAGTTCTTCGTCGGTAATACTGTTGAAGGCATCTGAGCCTGCAAAAAATTCATAGCAGTGCGAACCTTCAAGACGTTGCGCTTGATACTTTTCAAGCACTTTATCAAGCTCACCTACCGTTCCGCAGTCACCATAGGCGACAAAAATATCTGCATACTTATCTGCGTGTTGCGACAAGTATTTATCTACTTCGCCTGCAATTAACTGCGGCGTATTGTGTAGTTTGGCTGGCAAGCAATGCAGATCGATTACTTGGTCAAGTACGTCATTTTTTTTAATTAGCTCAACCATGTCATACACCAAAGCACCACAACCCAACACCAAGCGTTTTGCATGGCTTTGCTGCGTCGGAGCATTTGATTGTGTTTGCATGGCCGAATCAGTCATTAGGTTGACTCACTCGCGCCGTATCGCGCCTGGAGTTCAGCATCAAAGGCTTTAGGCTGCGCGCACACTCGTTTCAGTATTGGTGCAAAAAAACTAAGCGGCTCAGATTGATAATCTGGATCAAAACTGACTTGATCGTATTCATGGCAAAACTTAACCGCGGCATCGTAAAACGGGTGGTCTTTAAATTGGTCTCGCGCATGTCGATCACCACCGCTGTGGTGCGCGTAATAATACATTTGAAAAATACCGTGATGCTTAATCACCCAATAGATTTCATCACTAACAAAGGGGCGCAAAATAGCCGCCGCCATTTCACTGTGCGAGTACACAGCGAGTTCATCGCCAATGTCATGCAACAGCGCCGCTATCACCCATTCTTCGCTCTCACCAGCACGGTGCGCACGGGTAGCGGATTGTAAGCAATGTTCTAACCGACTGACTTTATAGCCAGACATTGAATGTTCTAGATTCTCTAATGCCGCGAGTAAGCGATCTGAAAGCTCAGCTTTGTACTGATCTTCCATCGAGTCTAAAAATGCGTATTCACGGGCAGTGCCGTCTTGCATACGAATAAAGTCAACTGTTTGCAGTTTGTCGCTAGTACGCATGACTCTATGCGACCTGTGTATGAAGCGTTTTGTGTAACATACGAATACGGCTAAGTACGTCATCCATATCCATATACGATAATTGCAAATGGCGTGCACCGGCATTCGCGTCATACGACTTGCGACCGTGCATTACGCGCAAATTATTTGTCACCATAATGTCACCGGTATTCAGTCTAAACTGCACCATGTTTTCTGGCGCCTCGATTAAACGGCCAAGTTGGCGATACGCACGATAAAACTCAGTGGTTTTATCCGCTGCAATAGTCGTTGTTTGAGCAAGCTGGTTTGAATAACGAAATACTTTTAACTCACCAAATACATCTAAGGTCAACAGTGGATTGCTGCTAACGATATCGCCGCGAGCACTAAACATTCTGAAACTCATTGGTGTGCTGGCCAGAGTATCGTACGCTTTTGGGTCTTGTTTTTTTAACTGCGCCGCAACGTTAAAACCATCGACTGCAGTGCTTTCACCACCTTCACTTTCATTGACTAAAAAGTGAAACATTTGCACGCCAGGTGGGTTGTTGTAATTCGGCATATCTGTGTGCGGCTTTAACTCTAAGGTAGTCGACGCCACGTTATACGCATTGTATTCGCCGGGTGTTGCTCGAACATTATGTAAACGGTCGTAGATGGTTTCGCGAACCAC
>CAZOBR010000089.1:0-9819 GCA_964578035.1 uncultured Gammaproteobacteria bacterium | reverse complement strand
GCTCTTTTCATAAATATCTTTTCATTTATGAAAACTTAAAAACACAGCCCTGAGCCTTTTTATCAACATCTTTACGTTGATAAAAACTTAACAAGCTAAGGCTTTAAAAAATCAGCCTCGTTATATTCGGGGCTTGGATAGCTATAAAAACCTTCGCCAGACTTATAGCCAAGCTTACCAGCATCTATGTACTCTTTAAGTAGAGCCGCAAACTTCTGACTCTTGTGATCATTCATACTACTGGTAATGTGCCACGCTGTATCCAGACCTATTTGATCCAACATACCAAAAGGCCCCACTTGCGTGCCAAAATTACCCATAAACGAACGGTCAATATCTTGGACACTACCAACACCATTAATAAATAAGCTTGATGACTGGCCAATAATGGCCATCAAGATTGCGTTAAACATATAGCCCGCGTTTTCTTTCTGCACAAATACCGGAATTTGGTGGATTCGTCGGCCAAACTCCATTAACAAGTCAATAACCTGTTGTTTTGTTTTCGGATGCGGCATTACATCAACCACAATTTGATCAAACACATTGTGAAAATGTAAGGCGCAAAAGAATTCCGGCTCTTCAATTGACTCCAACAAATCACTCGGCAACAAATACGAGGTGTTTGTTGTCACAATCACGCCTTTTTCTAAACGCGGTGTTAACTCTTTGTAAAATGCTTTTTTGATATCAATGTTTTCAATAATCGATTCATTAATTAGATCAACGTTTTTAACCGCTTCATCTAAATCACTTGTTACGCTTAAGTTCTTTACGCCACGATCAGCAGTAGCTTGATCAATCTGGCCGCTGCGTAACATACCCTTAGTGAGTTTAGCTTGCATATCGAGTGCGGTTTGTAACTGTGACTCATCTATGTCGTACATAACGGTAGTGTAGCCATCCATCGCGCAACGCAATGCCACGCGCATGCCCAGAGTACCGGCACCAACGATCAATACATTCTTTATATCGTCAATTGTCTTCATACAAGCTTAGCCGTACGCAACTTGATTGAATTGATTTTGATAAAAATCACCATTACCAAACATCAAATTGATCATCATTAATCGTTTTACATAATGGCCCACATCGAGCTCATCAGTAATACCCATGCCGCCATGCATTTGAATGGCTTCATCGCCAATGTGCTTGCCGTTTCTGGCAACCAATGCGCGCAATGCGTTGACGACTTTAGCCGCCTCTTTATCTGTCGTGGCATCGTCGGTTAGTTCACACAGAGCACCCACTAATAATGAGCGGCATTGCTCAAATGACATAAACGTATCGACCATGCGATGTTGCAAGACTTGAAATGAGCTAATCGCAACGCCGAACTGTTTACGCGTTTTGGTGTATTCAATTGTTGTTCTATTTAGGGTTTCCATTATGCCAGTGGCTTCTGCACACAATGCAACCTGAGCGGTTTGTAATGCGCTCACCAACGGCGCATAGCCGCCACCCAGTTCACTGATTAAAGTACCAGAGGCATTTTCAAAGCTAATATCGGCAACATGTTGACCATCCATTAACGGATAAGCATTCACGGTAACGCCGTCACTTGCGGCATCAACCAAGAACAAACTCAAACCTTGTTCATCCATTGCATCACCACTGGTGCGTGCCAATACAATTAATTTGTTGGCATAAGCGCCACCTAAAACAAGCGTTTTAGTGCCATTAATTTGATAAGCATCACCCGACTCACTGGCGGTTGTTGCCACGTTACTGATATCAAAACGTGATTGTTGCTCGTATATTGCAACCGCACCGTGCAAACTACCGTCAATGATTTGCGGAATCAGCTCAGCTTTAATATCGTCATGACTCGATTGTTGTAAAACACCGCCAAACAACGCAACGGTTGGAAAAACGGGCTCCACAACTAAGACCTTACCAAACTCTTGCATGATTGCTGCAAGGTCAATGATAGAACCACCGTAACCGCCATGCTCTTCAGCAAATGGTACAGACAACCAACCTAACTCAGCAAACGTGGCCCAATGTTCCGCGCTGAAACCATTATCGCTATCAGCACCCACACGGCGTTGATCAAAACTGTAGTTGTCTTGTGCCCAACGTTGAACACTTTCTTTGAGCAAATTTTGCTCTTCACTAAACTCAAAATTCATAATTATTCTCCAATTTCTCGATCTAACTCAATTACAAACCGAGAACGGCTTTGGCAATTACGTTGCGTTGAACTTCATTCGATCCGCCGTAAATGGTTGCTGCACGGCCATACATATAAGCTTGACGTGATACGGAACCTTGTTGGTGCAAATCATTTTGAAAACTGTCTTGGCGTAACGCACCCGAATACGCACCAATCACTTCATTGCGTAGCTCTTGTAAGGCTTGTTGAATTTCGGTGCCTTTAATTTTCAACAATGAGGCTTCTGGTCCAGGTGTTGCACCAGACGATAAAGACGACAATACCCGCAAATCCATATACTCCAGTGCCATCAAGTCGATTTCAATATTGGATAATCGGTTTTGGAACTGAGGGTCGTCAAGCAATTTACCATTGGCATTGGTTTGCGTTGCAGCCAATTCAATAATTTCATTTAACCAGCGGCGGCTATCTGCTACCCCAGCAATAGACGTGCGTTCATGGGCGAGCAAGGCTTTGGCATATGTCCAACCCTGATTTTCTGCACCAATTAAGTTTTCTGCTGGCACACGCACATTATCAAATACGACCTCATTAAGACTATGGTTGTTATCAATAGTATGAATTGGATTAACCTGAATACCTTCGGACTTCATATCAATCAACAAGAAACTAATGCCTTGTTGGCGCTTTTCAAAATTGCCTGTGCGTACTAAACAAAAAATCCAATCTGCGTATTGCGCATAAGTCGTCCAAATTTTCGCCCCAGTAACAATGTAGTCATCACCCTCTTTGACTGCTTTGGTTTTTAGAGCCGCTAAATCCGAGCCCGCGCCTGGCTCAGAATAGCCTTGGCACCACCAATCATCGCTGCTTAGAATACGTGGTAAGAAACGCTTTTTCTGCTCGTCATTACCAAACGTAAAAATAACCGGCGCCACCATGGTTAAACCAAACGGCACTGTATCTGGTGCGCCAGCTGCACAGCGTTCTGTCTCAAAAATAAATTTTTGTACGGGTGTCCATCCGGTACCGCCATGTTCAACTGGCCAGCCAGGTGCTACCCAACCTTTTTCATATAGCTTTTTTTGCCACTCAACCAAAATGGCTTTGTAGTCGTTACTGTATTTAACACGGGCGCGTAATTCGTCGGTAAACTCGGTTGCAAAGAATGATCGAACTTCTTGTTGAAACTCGAGATCCTGCGCAGAAAAACGATTGTCCATCTTTACTCCACTCAATTGGGTCGTTAAAAATCGAGATTGAGTGTAACTAATAAATAGAACGAATGCTCTAATTAGGATTTAAAAACTCGGAAAAATATCCATTTAGTCAGAGTGAAACAATTAATATAGACAATTATTATCAATTTATAGTCAAAAACAAGATTCTTAACGGCTACGTAAATAAGGGCTAAGCAAAAGCCATGCAAGAATTGTGTTGTTTGCAAAAGCCTTATGTTCCAAAGACGCTATTAATCCACGTGCCTATATCTTTAATCTGCTCCATGATTACGTTGTGTTGCATAGGATAGGTTTGCCAACGCACCTGATAGTTTAGTGCCTGTAATGTATCGACGCTCATCTTACCTAAATGCACGGGCACGACTGGGTCAGCCGTGCCATGACTAGCGAAAATAGGGATATCGGCATTGACCCCGCTTTGTTCTTGCTGCACTTGATCAGCAAATGGTAAATAGGTCGATAACGTTAACATACCTGCCAGTGCATGCTTGGTACGAATACCCGTATGATAGGTAACCGCGCCACCCTGCGAGAAGCCCGCAATAATAATATTCTGACTTGGTATACCTAGGTCGACTTGCGATTGAATCAGCGCGTCTAATGTGTTGAACGATTCGTTCATGCCAACGCTGTCTTGCTTATCAGCAATATCAACGCCTTTGATGTCATACCAAGCAGGCATGTGCATACCGCCATTAATCGTCACTGACCGATTAGGTGCCTGCGGAAAAATAAAGCGAATTGGCCGATCTGCACTCAGACCTAACTCAGGCACAATGCCTGGGAAATCACTAGCCGTGGCGCCTAAGCCGTGCAACCAAATAATGGCGTGTTGAACTTGCTTATCAGAGTGCGCAACAGGTGGATACACAAGCTCAATCGAGCCAGGGCTAATGCTAGAAACAGTTGTCATGGAAGTTTTTTTGTTTTGAAAAGTTGATGAGTTTGAGTGTTGTGCGCTGACTAAGTTACTCACACTAAATAATAACAACGCAAGTATTAAAACTAGCCAGCTTGGGTGTCTCATTGCGAAAATCAGTTTTGCGATTTATTAGTTCTGCGGCTTAATAGAGGCAATCAACATTGGTAACATAACTAAGTTTGCAAACAAAGCCGTTACCATGGCAATCGCGGTTAGCACTCCAAAATATAAGGTGGGAACAAAATTCGAAAACACCATAATCAGAAAGCCCGCTGTAATCACTAATGTTGTATACAGCATTGCCTGACCGACATTATTTTTAGCTGAATCAATCGATTCTGAATAGTCGTGATTTTCAGCAAAGTTATCTCTGAATCGGTGCACAAAGTGAATCGAATTGTCCACCGCTATGCCCACACTGATTGCGGCGATGGTGATGGTCATTAAATCCAACGGAATACTGAAAATACCCATAATGCCAAGCACAACACCGGCTGAGAACACATTGGGAATAATCGTAATTAACGCCATTTTGATGCTGCGAAATAAGACAATAAACATCAAAAAAATCACAATAAACACGGTACCTAAAGTCAATATTTGTGAGCTGAATAAAGAGTTAAGCATATTATTGTAAAGCACCAGCATGCCAGAAATATTAATTTGCTCATCAGCAATGCCGTGATCATCAATCAACATTTGACGCACATCGGCAACCAGCTGATTTCGATCTAAGCCCTTGCTGGATTCGAACACTCGGATATTGATGTGCAACTGATTGCCATCTTTAGACATATACGAATCGAGTAAGGTGGCTTTCGTATCGTCAGACAAAACGTTGTACATAAAGCCTAAGTCGATATTATCCATTTCAACAGCACCTTCGAGTAAGTCAAACATGCTCATTGAGGTGGCAAGTGATAAGACTTTGCCAGTCGCAGGCATTGCCTCTAAGTCTGCTTGAATCTCTTTGATCTTGCGAATACCGTCAACATTAAACCAATAGCTCGATACAGCGATATTACCACCGCGTTTTTGCGACGAAGTTGCACTCTGATCATCAGCCGCAGAATCAAAATCATCAAACTCATCGAAAAAATCATCGTCTTCGCTCGACTCTGTATCAAGCGAATCACTGGCTAAGTCTTCTTCGAATTCATCAAAAAAATCATCTTCTTCTGCATCGGTAGTCGAGGCAGGCGGCTCTAATTGTTCAGCCGCTTTGGCTTTTTCGGCGGCTTCTTTTTCGGCAAAGAAACTGGCTGGGGCATCTAAAATAATATCCATCGGTGTGGTGCCACCCAACTTGGAGTCAATTTGCACCATACCCTGATAGATTTCTGTTTCCGGTTTAAAGTAATCAATAAAACGATTTTCAACCGTCAAATTGGCCATCCCATAAGCCGCCGCGGCAAAAATCAATACAAACAGTGCCGTCATTACTGATCGTGTGCTGTAGGCTCTTTGTGCACCATGCAATACAAGCTTGCTTAGCATATCTCGATTGGCGGCAACGCGTTTGGGTTTCATGAGCAGGGACAAGGCCGGAAACAGCGTAAACGTTGTTAACAATGAAACCGCAATACCTAAACACATGATCCAACCGAAATCGATGACTGGGCGAATTCCACTAACAATCAGTGACGCAAACGCCACGATAGTCGTCAATGAGGTGTAAACACAGGGAATAAACTTTGAGCGAACGGTTTCGCTCAAAAGCTGGCGTTGATCAAACTCTGGGTTAAGCTTAGCAAGTTCACGGTAGCGAACAATTAAATGAATATTGAGCGATAAGGTAATGATCAGCAGCAAGGATAAAAAGTTAGACGACACGACAGAAATAGGCCAATTCAATAAGCCGAGTAAGCATACGGTGATAAAGCCGGTTGCCGCACAACTGATTAACGGCATCACAACCCAACCGATTTGGCGAAAGGCAATGGCTAAAATCAACACAATCATTAACAAGGCCGCGCCGCCAAACACCACAACATCGGCCTGAATAAAACTGATGGAATCCGCGACAATCATCGGCAAACCGCCCAAGAACAAGGTTGCCTTATCTCGATGCAGATCAATCGTATCTCGTACCTTTTGAATCAAAGCAGCTTGGCGCTCTTGCGCTATTGCCGCCTTGCCTTGGTGCTCTAAGGTCACCGCATCAAGCTCGGCGCTCAATTCAGGACTGAACGTACCCTGCGCACGTTGTTCGCGCAGCGCTTCGCGACGCGCGTGCAAGGTTTGAACTTCTATATCAGATTGCAGTGATAGCACTAATGCCGTAGTGGAATAATCATCACTGACTAATAAATCACGATATAACGGACCATTACGTAATTCTTGACGGGCTAAGGCGCGGTCGGTTTTTTCATCTAATAAGGTTTGCGGCGAGCCATTCAACTCTGCCAAGGTGACGGGCGGACTTTGAATAAGCGGCACATCAAGAATCGAGATCATTGACTTGGTGCCTTCAATCTCAAGCAAGCGTTCACGCAATAGCTTTATATCCTGTAAAACAGCGTCGCTGAATAAGTCTTCATTTGGTGAATACGTAACAATCAACAACTCAGACGAATCGTACTTTGCAACAACTTCTCGAAAATACTTGAGTGATTCATCGTTCTCCAACACCAACGAGTCCGATGAGGCATCTAAACGAAAATCGTCGGCAAATTGTGCTAGGCCAATTAATAGAAGCGTACAAACCAACAACACCCACTTAGAGTGGTCAAAGATAATGCGGTCGTACAGAGAGTTTGTTTGCATGGTTCTTAAGCTATTTAGTTAATACACAATCTGCCAATGAGTTTGCAAGAACTTGAGTTTAATCACAACTGTTATTTTCATACAAAAACAGTGATCGTTTGCAAAGCAATGCTCCTGATAAGAACACAGAAATACAGGCCGGATAAAAAGAGAATTACACACTAAAAAGCACCTGCATAATACAGGTGCTTTTAACTATTTGTGTCTATAGTCGTTTAAATAGTCGTTACGTTAAACGTCTAGCTGCCACGCTTAGCATCTAAACAACGTGTATCAAACTCTTTGCATGCAATCATAATCATTGACGCAAAAAATAAAGTCGTTGACGGGAAAAACGTCAGTTTTGGTGAACTCACCCAATACAATAACGTTAATGACTGCATGCTGCTCCATAAGCGTTTAATAAAAAGCGCACTCTAACATGACTGAGCAAACCCAGCGTCAAACAAATACACTAACTTTAATAATGATTTGATCACACCCCAATAAATTGTTCTGCCGTCAAGTTGTAACACGTGTCGTCAGCACTCCCCACAAGCTTGAATTGATTAATTGCTTTTGGCAATTCATAGCGATAAAAGAACTGCGTTGCCGCCAATTTACCGGAGTAAAACGCGTGATCCGATTGCGAACCCTGTTTGAGCCCTTGCGTGGCCGCAATCGCTTGTTGCAACCATAACCATGCAATAACAACATGCCCCATTGCATCTAAAAAGAATGTGGCGTTGGCCAACGCAAGTGATGGGTCACCCGCTTTTGCAACACCTTCTAAACAGATTTGAACTTCTGCCAATGCGGCACCTAAGTTTTGTGCATACACAGCAAGTTCAGGATAGTCCGCGGCTTGCGCAATCGTGGTTTGCATTTCAGCCGCGAGTATCTTAAGTGCAGCACCGTCAGCGATACGCACTTTGCGGCCTAAAATATCAAGACCATGAATAGCGTGCGTACCTTCATGAATATGATTCAAACGGTTATCACGGTAGTAACGCTCTACAGGATACTCGCGCGTATAGCCATAGCCGCCAAGCACTTGGATGGCTAACTTATTTGCTTCCAGACAAAACTCAGCAGGCCATGATTTACAAATAGGTGTGAGTAGCTCCAGCAGCATATGCAGACGCGTCTTTTCATCTTGATCATCTGTGGTTAGTTGTAAATCGACCAGCTTAGCCGTGTATAAAATTAGTGATTGCCCGCCTTCAACAAACGCTTTTTGGGTCATCAACATACGTTTCACATCGGCGTGTTCACTGATCATGACTTGCTTGGACTCAGGGTCTTTGTTCGTAAGGTGACGACCTTGTGGACGTTGGCGTGCGTAATCTAAGGAGTACAAGTAGCCACCCAAACCAATGGTTGCGGCTGCCGAGCCAACGGCAATTCGCGCTTCGTTCATCATGTGAAACATGTTCATTAAGCCTTGGTTGACTTCACCGACCAAGTAACCAATCGTTTCACCAGACTCACCAAAATTTAGTAGGCAGTTGGTTGTACCGCGATGCCCCATCTTGTGATTCAAGCCCGCTAAGGCAATATTGTTAGACTCAGCAATCGAACCATCGTCATTTACACGATTTTTAGGCACCAAGAATAATGAAATACCTTTAACACCTGCTGGACTGCCAGGTACTTTTGCCAATACCATGTGCACAATGTTTTCGGTAATATCTTGATCGCCACCTGAAATCCACATCTTAGTGCCCGTTAGGCTATAGCTACCATCTTCACGCTCGGTGGCTTTGGTACGAATGTCGGCAAGCGACGAACCCGCATGCGGCTCAGACAAACACATCGTGCCATACCAATGGCCGGCCACCATATTTGGTAAATACTTATCTTTTAATTCTTGCGAACCGCAGGCGTTTAGTAAGTTTGCCGCGCCTTGAGTTAGAAAAATATAATTTGATACTGACGTATTCGCACAGACAAACATCGAGTTCAATGCTTGGTGTACCATCAGAGGCAATTGCATTCCGCCAATATCTGAATCATAGCCTGTTGCAAATAAACCAGCCTCCCGATAAACCTCTAAGGCTTCTTTGACTTGTGGAATGCTTTCAACCTTGCCATCAACGAATTTTGGCTCGTTGGCATCTAGCTCCGCCGCGAATGGTAAAAAATTCTCTTCGGCAATAGATTGCGATAAGTCTAGAATCGCACCGATCGACTCTCGGTCATAATCTTGATAGCGCTCGGTTTCTAACACGCGATCCATACCAAGTGTTTCATACATCAAAAAGTCGAGGTCACGACGATTAACAATCATAGACATAATATTATTCTCAAATCGGTAAAACAGGGTTTATAAATCAAAGGGCAATTCTAAGACAAACTGACAAGTTTTGTGTCAATGCCAGCTATTGATCGAATCAATGGCAGTTAGATTGTTGCGTGGCTAGCGCCAACAACAATTACCGTACTCATTACGCAATAATATAGTCTTTTATATTTTTATAAATCGCAGGTATTATCCTTACCCTAAGTATTTACGGCAAATATTACAATGATCAAACTTCTGGCTTGCCAAGCGTCACGTACGTTAATTATGAGTGCTACCTTTATATTCACGAGCGCGGATTACGCGCTTGCAGTTGAAGAAATCGCGGTCATAGGTACTCGCTCAGAAAGCAATCTGACAGACCTGCCTAGCAATATTAGCGTGTTAAATGATTCTGAATTGCGGAATATTAAAGCCGTACATATTCAGCAAATTCTCAGCCAAGTGCCTGGTGTAAACTATCAGCGCGGCAATGGTCAAGAGTCGCTGCCCT